>CAZZZY010001048.1:0-2175 GCA_964658545.1 uncultured Acetobacteraceae bacterium
TCTGCTCGTAAGTTTGCAGTAATCGCTGAGATTCCGCTAGGGTGATGCGCTTTTCTTCTAATGCTTTCTCGCAACGCTGACGAATGTTTTCCACCATATCTTCGGAGTCATACTGAACGTAGCTGACTACTTCACTCATGGTATCACCTTTGACAACGTGTTCAATCTGGTAGCCTTTAGGCGTTAATTGGATGTGAACGGCGTTAGTATCCCCAAATAGGTTGTGCAAATTGCCCATGATTTCTTGGTAAGCTCCATTCAAGAACATCCCTAAATAATAGGGTTCTCCGGGCTTGTAGGCGTGTAGCTCTAAAACCGATTTGACATCACGCAGGTCAATAAAGCGGTCGATTTTACCATCACTATCGCAGGTCAGGTCTGCTAAAATTCCTCGCCGGATTGGTTCTTCATCCAAGCGGTGGATTGGCATGATCGGGAATAGCTGGTCGATCGCCCAGCAATCTGGTGCTGATTGAAACACTGACATATTAACGTAGTAGATGGAAGCCATGATTTTTTCTAGGTCTTCCAACTCATCTGGTACGTATTCTTGCTGTCTAGTGATGTTAAGAATTTTCTGACAACAAGCCCAGTAGAGCCGTTCGGCTTTAGCTCGTTCTCTGAGGCGTAAAATTCCTAAGTTGAAGCGGCTGATGGCTTCTTCTTTGAATTGGGCTGCGTCGTGATACAACTCTTGGTAATTCTCTTGGTTGATAGATTGGTAGCTTTCCCAAAGATAATTAATAATTGGGGATTCTCCGTCTTGTGGAGGCTCTGGCGTGTCTAGAGGTACATCACTAGTACTGAGTACATCAAAAATCAGCACTGATTGATGGGAAGCGATCGCCCGTCCACTTTCGCTAATTAGTGTTGGTACGGTAATTTGGCGTTCAGCACAGGTATCTTTTAACTCTGCCACGATGTCGTTGGCATAGTTTTGCATATTGTAATTTTTCGATGCATAGAAGTTGGTTTGGGAGCCATCATAATCTACGCCCAAGCCGCCACCAACATCAAGGTATTTCATATCCGCTCCCAGCATCGCCAATTCCACATAAATGCGGCTGGCTTCTTGGATGGCATCTTTAATCACATTGATGGCAGAGATTTGTGAGCCGATATGAAAGTGCATCAGCTGCAAAGAATCGAGCAAGTTAGCTTCCCGTAACTTGTCAACAGCCTCGATGACTTCAGGCATTGTCAAACCAAATTTAGCGCGATCGCCACTAGAGGCTCCCCAACGTCCCATGCCTTGGGTACTGAGTTTAGCGCGAACTCCCAAAATCGGCTTAATACCTAACTGGCGATTGGCATCAATCACCAAATCAACCTCTTCAATCTGTTCTAAGACAATGATTGGTGTTTGCCCTAGTCTTTGGGCTAACATTGCTGTTTCGATATATTCTCGGTCTTTATAGCCGTTGCAAACTAACAATGCTCCTGGTGTATCCAAGACAGCTAGAGCAATCATTAATTCTGGCTTAGAACCAGCTTCTAAGCCAAATTGATGGGGTTTGCCAAATTTGACTAAATCTTCAATCAAATGCCGCTCTTGATTGCATTTGACGGGAAACACACCCCGATATACACCAGGGTAGTTGTAGCGAGCGATCGCTTTGGCAAAACAAGCATTCAACCGCTCAATCCGGTCTTCCAAAATATCGGAAAAGCGAATCAACATCGGAAGTCCCAAGTTGCGCTGTTTCATGGAGTTGACCAATTCAAACAAGTCTAGAGAACCACCGCGATCGCCCTTGGGTGCCACGGTGACGTGACCAGCAGCGCTAATGGAAAAATAGGGTTGTCCCCAACCTTCAATGCGGTACAATTCTTCGCTATCCTCAATTTTCCAGGAGCGAGGTAAACTTCCTGTGGTAGTACTAGGTGGTAAAAGTCTCTTGTGTTTAAGATTTTTCACTTCAGATTTTTGTCCATTGGACGGTAGTACCACCTCGTCAGATGTAGCAGTTGACTCAACACCCATTTCTTCCTAACCTCTGTTTTTCGCCCACGACTTAACAATTTAACGCATTCATTTGGGAACGTATATGCACCCAAAGATAATTTCTAAGATAAACTCTGATTGGTCAGGAGTCATTGGGCATGGGGGAGGCAGTGCAGTCTTCTCCCTTGGCGTTAGCCTCTCCCTTTGGGAGAAGGGGAGACGCTAAGAGC
>CAZZZY010001049.1:0-2151 GCA_964658545.1 uncultured Acetobacteraceae bacterium
GGGGTTAGGTTATATAGATCAGCAAGAAAATGTTGTATTTATCAAGCGGGATTTAGATGGTGAAAAGTCAGGCGCACTGGTTTGGGATACCGCACGCCTTGACAATCGTTGTACGGAGTACCCCGAAAACAGCGATCGCTCAAAGGGGTGGTTTCATTTCAAATTAGGTGGAGAGGCAGAGGATAAAATCGAGAGAGTATACCTGTGTTCTTCTCCCATTGATGCTTTGACAATGGCAGAAATTGACATTCAGGGACACTTGGGGCAACTACCAGCGAGAACAATGTACATGGCAGTGGATGATCCAGATAACTTGCCCTTTGAACTTCTCAGAAATATCAACAGGATTGGGGTGGCATTTAATAACGATGATCGGGGAAATGAAGCCGCCCAGGTCGTTCAGTCAATGTTACCCCAGGCTAAAAGAATTGCACCCAAGGGGCTAAGTTGGAATGAGATTCTTATTAAACAGCAGCAGCAGCAGCAAGATGAACTGGAGCAAAAGCAACGCTCTAGGGGTTTTAGTCGATAATGCTCGTGTTGAGCCGACGAACTCGTGACCGCTTCGCTCTCGGAGTCGGTGGCTCTTACGGGCAGAAAGATTACTGGTTGAGCCAACTAGATCCTGCAAGCCCGCAAGACCCACTCCGCTGCGCCGACTCCGAGCCACGAGTTCTGAAATCCTGGTTATATCGCCTTTGTTAGATCAAGCTCTTCATTCGTGTTCGTGTAAGTTTTTGGATGTTTGGCGTTTTTTAAGGCGAATGAGGTATTCAAGCACTTTTGATTGAACCTCATTGAGAAATTTATCTTGAATCTTTTCAACATCGAGTTCTCTAATCAACTCAATTTCTGAAAGAATTTCGTGGCATTCGTCTATTGTTGCCCCGTTGACCCCATACAGAATTCCAGTTGGATATTCATGAATGCAATATTGAAGCCATCGAATCTGAACACTTAGCAAATCTTTATGCACATCAGCATTACTTCGATCAAGCAAGTAAGATTCTCTGAGTAGCTCGTAGTCAGTTTTGAAGTTAATCTGCTCGTGCAGATGCTTTGCCTTGTATAAATTTTGGGCTGTACGAGCAAGCCACAAAACTGACCAAGGATCACGGTTTTGATAACCCCTGAGAAGAGCAGGAAACACAACCTCTTCATAAAGCTCGTAGCTAATTTTATTTCCGTATTCGTATTCTTGAGTTTCTAGGAACTGGCGAGTCCACTGTTGTTTCTCGGTAATTGAAGCAAATGAAGCAATAAACCACTCAAGATTTTGTTTGCCTTGAGAGCGAAGACCGACTGTTTTGCAATGTAAGTACTCTTTATAATACTCAAGCTTCATATATTAGATATTTAATCATTTCGCCTAAATTAATGTCGTTATATGTGGGGAAGACGACATAGGGTAAAAGCGCGGACGCTCAGGTACGTTTACTACGTGTTTGATAATACTCTAACCCACGGACTCCGCCCCAAATCCCACCTATAATGGTTCGGTTTGGTTTGTTCGGGTGCAAGTAGCTCACTGTTGTCCAAAATCCTTGAGGCTGCTTCTAAAAAAGGAAGCTACTACTCCTCCAAAGACGAAGGAGAGATTCTACTTTAGAATCTTGACCCGCAAAGAGACTGAAGTTGAACTTCCGGCAAGTTCCGATTCTTTTCCCGACAAACTAACACATCAGTTAACCGTCGTTCAGCATAGAACTGATGAGCTATCCAACCCAAGGGAAGACCAGCCAATAGTCCAACAATTAACCCAATTATCAAGCTAGAAACAAGATTCTTTCTAGTGATAGTATTCTGCCGCTCTACTCTTGCTGACATAATTCCCCTCCAAATGAATAAAATGCCTTTATTACAATTATCGCGTCTCCCCAAATTCCTTGATATATTCCACCAAATCTCTGGTGTAACCACCCTCAGAAATTCGCCCCAAATTCCCTACCAGGATAAACAGTTCTCGCGCTCTACTCACAGCAACATTCAGTAAATTAGGTCGCCGATTAATAAACCAAAGGCTATCAGTTGCAGAGCATTGGCGAGTCGAAAAAATTATTACTGACTTCTGACCCCCTTGAAATGTGTGAACTGTACCAATGCTCTTGGGGGAAAAATCTGACCAGCGAGATTTTAAACGTTGAGTCAGCG
>CAZZZY010001050.1:0-2142 GCA_964658545.1 uncultured Acetobacteraceae bacterium
TTAAATGGGTGGCTTATTTCCGTCGTGACGTACTAGGTTTTATTTTCTAATTTTTTAGATCCCCCTTAGTCGTTTTTTAAAAGGACTAGGGAGGATCTAAAGATTGGATGGCAAGTTTAAAAACATACTTTAGGGTTTTCTTCTGAGGTTGATGCTAGGGGGAGCAGGGGAAGAGCGAAGGGAGATAATTTTACCTTGTCCCCCTTGTTCCCCTCATCCCCCCTTTTTCTACGCTGTCGGGGTCAATGATTGTACTCTTGGTTCCGATTGCCAGTCTAATGGATTCCAAACTCGATCTTCCAGCGCCATCTGCTCAATCAAGCTTGCCAGTCTCAGGGCTTTGAGGGCTTGTTCACCACCTACAGAGGGTTGATTGCCACCGTGTACACAGTTGACAAAATGTTCTAATTCTGCACTCAGGGGTTGAATATTGCTGGTGTAGACTTTTTCAATCACACCATCTTGCCTATAAAGTACTTGTCGGTGGTCGGTGAGAGAATTTGCCGTGGTTTGTCGGTGAATCAAAATTTCATTCTTGAGAAAATCCGCCTCAGTAAATGAATTTTTGCAATGGGCGACAATCCGGCGAATTTTTCGGTGGGTGACTTTACTGGCAGTCAGAGTAGCAACAATACCATTGGCAAACCCCAAGGTGGCTGTTACGTAATCTAAATAACCAGAGTCTAGGGAGCGAGTCCCGCTAGCAGTCAATTTTGTGACTGGGGAAGCAGCTAGTTCTAAAAGTAGGTCGATGTCATGGATCATTAAATCCAGCACAACCGAAACATCGTTTGCCCGATCTGAGTAAGGACTCATTCTGTGGGCTTCTAGCGCCAGCAATTCCTCTGTTTTCAGAACTTGGCTCAGTTCTTTAAAAGCTGGGTTGAAACGCTCAATATGACCTACTTGCAGGATACATTGAGACTCAGCTGCCGCATTTACTAGGGACTCTGCCTCAGAAATACTGGCTGCGATCGGTTTTTCAATCAAAACATGAATTCCCGCTAACAGACAGCTAATGCCCACGGCATAGTGCAGACGGGTGGGAACAGCTACACAAACTGCTTCCACAAGGGGTAGCAGGTCACAGTAATCTTCAAAAAAACGCACCTTGTACTTGCTGGCAGTTTCTAACCCTCGTTCGACGTTAATATCTGCCACTCCGACCAGTTCAACATCTTTCATTGAACTCAGCACGCGAGCGTGATGTTGTCCCATGTTACCCACTCCAATCACGCCTATGCGGATCGGTCGTGGCTGGTTGCGCTGTGTATATAGATTCGGTTCTGCCACTGACATGCTATCTTGCACTATTATTCTCTCCTCAACCACCAAATTTAGAGACGCTACGGCCGTTGGCGTTTATACTCGAAAGCCAGTTACGATCCGTCTAAAACCATCCAGATGGTAACATAGAGCCTATGTTTATGAAGAATTTCAAAGTTTGCGATCGGTTCCCGTAATCTAAATATCTTTTGTATAGATAGTTTGGGTTTACTTTGCCCTTGCCACTTTCTTCAAAAAATATATGTCTTTTTATTAACTTTAAAAAATTCAGTAGGTTCATGGCATCTTGTTAAGGTGTGATTTAGCGATTTGAAATCCAAAATTTGCAACTGAGATGAAAGCTATAATTCTGTTATCTGGGGGATTAGATTCTTCCACAATTCTGTACACAGCTAAGGCTGATGGCTGTGAATGTCATGCTATTTCCTTTGATTACCAGCAGCGACACCGACGAGAGTTACAGTCAGCCCTCATTGTTGCTCAAAAAGCTGCGATCGCAAAATATCAGGTAGTGAGTTTTGACTTACGGCAATGGGGCGGTTCCGCACTTACTGATGATGCTATTGATTTACCTCAAGAGCGTTCCCTGGATGAAATGTCTCAAAACATTCCTGTCACCTATGTTCCGGCTCGTAATACCATATTCTTAAGCTTTGCTCTTAGTTACGCCGAAGCGATCGCAGCGGAGCGTGTCTATATCGGTGTCAACGCCTTAGATTACTCAGGATATCCTGATTGTCGCCCCGATTATATTCAGGCAATGCAGGAAGTTTTTCGCCTGGGAACCAAACAAGGGCGAGAGGGACAACCAATTAATATTGTTGCACCCTTAATAAACTTGAAAAAAACTGAAAT
>CAZZZY010001051.1:0-2140 GCA_964658545.1 uncultured Acetobacteraceae bacterium
TGCCCAATGCCCAATTCCCAATTTTTTCGATCGCAAACTTATTGAACACCGTTTAATATACATTGGTCTGATAGAAATACCGTAGTTTTATAAAAAACTTCTTGCTTGCTTAAGTAAAATATGTGATACTCTAAAGCTATAAAGAAAACACGGTATTTCTATCGTTTTACCGTACTTTATAAGGACAGGACTCATGCAGCTACTATGGTTCATCCCAACCCACGGCGACGGGCGTTACCTTGCAACTGCTACAGGCGGGCGGGCAGTAAGTTTTCCCTATCTGCGGCAGATTGCCCAAGCGGTGGATGACCTTGGTTATACAGGGGCATTACTGCCCACGGGACGTTCTTGCGAAGATGCTTGGATTGTAGCGTCAGCGCTGGTATCACTAACGCGACAGATGCGTTTTTTAGTGGCGATTCGTCCCGGCTTGGTATCGCCTGGAGTGGCAGCACGGATGGCGGCGACTTTTGATCGTCTCTCTGGAGGACGCTTGCTGATTAATGTCGTGACAGGAGGCGATCCCGTGGAATTAGCAGGAGATGGCTTGCATTTGGATCACGATCAGCGCTATGAATTAACAGATGAATTTTTGACAGTATGGCGAGCGATCGCTAGTGGAGAACAGGCCAATCTTCAGGGCGATTATCTCAATATTCAAGATGGTAAACTGCTGTTTCCACCTGTTCAAAAGCCATATCCGCCCTTGTGGTTTGGTGGTTCTTCTGCCGTTGCCCAAAAAATTGCTGCCAAGCATGTAGATGTCTATCTGACTTGGGGCGAACCACCGGCACAAGTTGCCGAGAAGATTGCATCAGCTCGCAAACTTGCTTTATCAGAAGGCCGGACTTTGCGGTTTGGGATTCGTCTCCATGTGATTGTGCGAGAAACCGAGAGTGCAGCTTGGGATGCAGCGAATGATTTGATTAAATATGTAGATGACGAAGCGATCGCTAAAGCTCAAAAAGCTTATGCGCGGATGGATTCAGTTGGGCAACAAAGGATGACTCAATTACACCACGGTAATCGTGAGGCATTAGAGATTAGCCCGAACCTGTGGGCGGGAGTCGGCTTGGTACGGGGTGGTGCAGGGACGGCCCTAGTTGGCGATCCCCAAACCGTAGCGGCCAGGATGTTGGAATATGCAGATTTAGGTGTTGAGTCCTTTATCCTCTCTGGCTATCCCCACTTAGAGGAAGCTTATCGAGTTGCGGAACTTCTATTTCCCCATTTGCCCTTAGAGAATCTGCCGACAGTGGAAAAGCAACATGTGTTGAGTCCATTTGGCGAGATTGTTGCAAATGAAGATTTTCCTAAACAGCATAAGGAAAAAGCCACATCCATATCCTAGTAAAGTTTAGGGTGTCTGGGAAATGAGGGAGCAATGCCCAATGCCCAATGCCCCATTCCCCATTCCCATTAAATAGGAGTTTAATTGAATGACAAATATTTTAGCGATCGCAGGTAGTCCAACCCATCCATCTAGAACATCTGGTGTTGTTGAATACACCGCCAAGCTTTTACAACAAGAAGGCTTGCATGTAGACATTATTTCAGTTCGGGATTTGCCTGCTGAAGATTTAGTTTTTGGACGATACGACAGCCCTGCTTTAGAACAGCCCAAAGCTTTATTAGCAAAGGCTGATGGTGTGATTATTGCCACTCCAATCTACAAAGCTGCTTACACCGGAGTGCTGAAAACATTTCTAGATTTGCTCCCACAAAAATCACTGACAGGTAAACCTGTGTTACCAATTGCCCTTGGTGGGACAATCGCTCATTTATTGGCAATTGAATATGCTCTGAAACCTGTCTTGTCTGAATTAGGAGCGCGGCATATCCTAGCTACTGTTTATGCAGTAGATAAACAAATTCAACGACAAGCTGATGACAGTGTGCTGTTAGATGAGGAAATTGACCAAAGGCTCAAAGATGTACTCAAAGAATTTGTTAAAGCTGTAGCTTATGATGCCGCAGCGCCTCAAGAATTGGTTCATGCCAATTAAATAATCAAGTTTATACCTCCGTTTGCTTGTAGCAGAAGGGTAATTTCTACCCATCTGCTACTTTTTTTAGCGTTGCTGATCCAAGGTATGAACCAAGGCTTATTTGCTGGCTTTCATACCCGCCTTGGAATGAA
>CAZZZY010001052.1:0-2138 GCA_964658545.1 uncultured Acetobacteraceae bacterium
TAAAACCAACTGCCCGCAGCATAGCTCGATTTGGCGATCGCTGCACCCCTTGCGTGACAATTTGGCTTCTCAAATTCTCCGACATCTTTTTTCCTTCCCTGGCATGATCGCAATTGTTGCGATTGTATTATCTGATTTTCTCATGCATATGCAGCGCGATTGAGGTTAGGAAGCATTTCTGTATTCCGAAATTTAGCCCAACGTCCCATCAATTGTTTTCCCCACCTGTGCTGCTAAGACTAGAATTAGAATTGACGTGACGTTTCCTAGTAGCTAAAGTGTCAGACTCTCGGCCATTGCGCGATCGCTATCTTGCCTTAATCGATGAAATTGTCGAAACCACCCTCAAGGGCAAAATTAGCTCTGTTGATATGGTGTATCAAATGCTGGTTCAAGGAATCACTTCCGGTACGGGGGAAGTGTTTGAGTTAGCTTTGAGCGATCGCCTGAATGCCCTTCAAAGCCAAGTAGATCATGAAAAAGACGAACTCAAGAAAGCCAAGGCGACTCGGATTTTGAGAGCCATTAAGACTATTCAAAGTCAATGGCAACGCTGGCAAGAGCAAAACAAAGCCACAGAAGCGATCGCTTCGGCAGTTGCAGAAATTACCACATCGGCGGCAGATGAGCGGCTGGCGACATTTTTGCGGGTTACTGATCCCAATCAGAAGTATCCGCTAAATTTGCAGCAGCTACAGCAATTATCAAAATCATTACAGCAATTTGCCCAGGTAGATGCTGATTTACAACAATTTTCCGAAGGTATTAACCGTGGTTTAGCTTCTTGGCAGCGATTACAAGACAACTTGCTCAGTTGGATGTATGAACAAAAAGAAGCTTTGGGATTTGGCGGCGTACCGGGAGAACGTGGCCCTTGGGCAAGTTGGGCTAAACAACTCAATAGTGAGTTACCCCAAGCACTGCTTCGCACCTTGGCTATGGAAGAATCGGCAATTGAGTTTGCCCAGCGTCAACGAGGAATCACCCTCAGAGATTGGGTAGAAACGGCATTGATTTTACAGTTCTTGCAACGGGGACTAATTAACTGGTTTGACCAACAAGCTTACGATGTGAAAGCGGGGCCAAAGTTGTCCATTTCTACTTTTTTGACTTTTGCAGTGATTTGGAGTCAGTTAGCAAATGGTTTTGGCAGCATTGCTCCCGTATACGGTGATGCTTGTTCTCAAATTATGCTCCAGATTTTGCGAACCTTTGCCCAGCGTCCATATTTTCCCTTTTACGGCGGGATTTTTGCCTCTTTTACTGGCACTTATTTGCGAGATGCCCTAGATTATTTGGATGAACCACTGCGACGAGACGAGGGAACCCAAGAAAAGGCGCGAATTTTGACTCTTTTAGGTTATTCTCAGCGGGCTTTGGGGCAATACCAGCGTTCACTTGATTTTCACCAGCAGGCGTTAGAGATCGCCAGGAATGCAGGCGATCGCCCCTGTGAAATTGCCAATCTCAACCACCTCAGCCGCACCTACGTGCAAGAGAAAAATTATGCTGAGGCAATTAACTACAGTCAACGAGCATTAATATTGAGTCGGCAAGCAGGGGATTCTACAGGAGAAGCAAACGCTCTGGTAAATTTAGGTTACAGCGAAGTTATGCAGGCTCAGGAAGTGGAAAACCTAGAACCCGAAACTTATGAAGCTGCAATTAATTATTTGGAACAAGGTTTAAAATTATCAGAAAAATTAGGCGATATTCAAAGTAAAGCCTTATGTGTAAGTAGTTTAGGAATTGCCTATCTAGTAATTGGACAACATCAAACTGCAATTAAATATCTTGAAGATGGCTTTAAAACAGCACAAGTTTCTGGCGATTTGTATCTCCAAGGGCGGAACTTAGCTTATTTGGCAGAAGCTTATTATCATCTACAAAATTCTGAAAAAACTGTTTACACTGGCTGTTTGGGAATGTATCTTTTGGAGCAAATTGCTTCTAGTGAGTGGCATCAACCAGCAGGGTTACTGACAATTTTACAAGGACAAATCGGGGCAGAAGCTTTCCATAATTTCTTACAGCAACATCGCCCTAAAATCATTGCTATTATTGGTGTAGATGGGTATGATTACATTCCCAAATTATTAGAAGTATACAAGCAAGATATTTAAACCGCGTCCATCTTG
>CAZZZY010001053.1:0-2134 GCA_964658545.1 uncultured Acetobacteraceae bacterium
TTTTAAGAAATAAAGTCATGTTTTCTTTATATTTCCAAATAATTAGTTAGTTTATACCTTGGGGTGATAGTTTTCAAAAGTACCTAGTAAATTATGGTAAAAATGCCAAGTTGTTGCCAATCAGGGATTAGCAAAGGCAGATTTTTTCGGGCTACTGTCTCACCAATACTTTTAACAGTACTGTGCTTAACGACTACTTATGCTACCAAGGCTCAGGAGTCGCCGAAAAACACTAAACCACTGATCTCTGAGTCACCTGCACCTGCTTTAACAGGTGTAGCATCCTCTGGTAATCAAATTTACCTCAATGGTCGTACTTTACCAGGAACTTGGTTGCAGCAACCTGGAAAATCTGGTCAGGTGACAACTCACATCAGTGATGGGCCATTCAGGCAATTAATAGGAGTAAATTTCTTAAACAGTAGTAATTCAGCGAAGCAACCAATACAGTGGTTTTCGGCGGTGACAACACCACTGGTTTTAACCACCAGGTTAGTAGGAGCATATCGCTATGTGGATATTACTAATTTTGCTCAAACATCTGGATGGCAAATCCACGCCAATGGTAACATTTTGGTGATTGCTACCCCAAAAGCACAAATCACAAATATTGTTCAGAGTCAGGAACCTCGATCCGCAAGTGCGCCTTTGCAACAGACTCGCATACTTGTAAATTTAGATCGTCCAACTCCTTGGCAAGTTGTAGAAGGAGCAGCGATCGCCAAACCGCAAACTCCATCTTCCGATCCAGACACGCCAACTCCCAAACCCACTGCACCGCCAAATCGAGAGTGGACAATTACTCTGGATGGAATAGCCGATCCCGTTTTGATAGAACGTTATACCCCCCAGCCAGCAGCACCACCAACATTGCTGCCAAACCTGCTCAAGCAATTATTACCAGTTACACCAACACAACTAATACCACCAGCCCCTGAACCACTGATTCAACAGGTGCAGGTGGTAAAAAACCAAACGATTATTAGTTTGAGCGTTCCCTTTGGTCTATCGCCTCAAGTTAATACTGTAGCTAACCCCAATCGGCTCATTATCGATATTCGACCCGATCCTCTAGAAGAACGAGATATAACTTGGGCCCCAGGATTGCGCTGGCGGCAGCATTATGTCAACTTAGGCACAGAACGCTTTCCGGTGGTTTGGTTAGAAGTTAATCTCCGTCAATTTGGACTAACGCTGAAACCTATATGGGCTAGTGCTGATGGGCTGGTAGGTAGTGCCCCCTTAATTCAAACAGCACAACGTTACTTAGCAGTAGCTGGAATCAACGGTGGTTATTTTAACCGCAATAACAGATTGCCATTGGGTGCGATTCGTCGAGATGGTCAGTGGTTATCTGGCCCCATTCTTAACCGAGGGGCGATCGCTTGGAATGATTCAGGCCAATTTTACTTCGGTCGTCTCACCTTAGAAGAAACTTTAATCACGGCAAATGACCAGCGCTTACCAATTCTGTTCCTCAATAGCGGCTACCTCCAGAGTGGCATTGCCCGTTACACTCCAGCTTGGGGATCAACTTACACACCCTTGACCGATAACGAAATTATCATAGTGGTACAGAAAGACCAAATTATTCAACAATTACCAGGCGGCAAAGTTGGTGGGACGGCCATTCCCATTCCCCAGGATGGCTATCTACTAATCTTACGCGCTAACGCGGCTAGTGCTGCTTCCCAGCTACCTATTGGAACCGCAGTACATATTTCCAGCGCCACTGTCCCCACTGATTTTAGTCGTTATCCGCACATTATCGGAGCAGGTCCCCTATTAGTCCAAAATCGTCAAATTGTCCTTGATGCCAAAGCCGAAAAATTCAGCAATGCCTTTATTGCCGAAAAGGCTATTCGTAGCGGTATTTGCACAACGACAACAGGCACACTGATGATTACTGCCGTGCATAATCGTGTAGGTGGTTATGGGCCTACATTGGCAGAACACGCCCAACTAATGCAACAGATGGGCTGTGTGGATGCCCTAAATTTGGATGGGGGTAGTTCTACCAGCCTTTATTTAGGAGGTCAACTACTCGATCGATCGCCTAGTAGTGCCGCTCGTGTTCATAATGGAATTGGTATTTTCCTGAAACCACAATCATGAAGAATAGGGAATGGGGAAT
>CAZZZY010001054.1:0-2133 GCA_964658545.1 uncultured Acetobacteraceae bacterium
AATTCTGTATTCTTCTTCATTCCTCCACTGGTTGCTGACTAGAAAATACTGGAGCGATCGCGCTTAATTTTAACTCTGGATGGTCGCCCAGTAACTGTTGGCAATTCCATTCATTGCGGAATAGCAACACTGGCCGTCCCATGCTGTCTTTAACTGTAGTGGTATTGAATATCCGTCCCACCTTTTCTAATGCTTCCCAACCACCCTCAACCCAACGGGCGACACTGTAGGGTAATAACTCTAATATGGTTTCTACACCATACTCGTTTTGTAAGCGAAACTGTACCACCTCGAATTGCAACTGACCCACCGCCGCCAAAATTGGATCGCGCTTGGCTTCATCAGTTGAATACATAATTTGCACAGCCCCTTCTTCGCGCAATTCCGCAACGCCTTTTTGGAATTGTTTAGACTTCGAGGGGTTGGGATTCCTCAGAGACGCAAACAGTTCTGGTGAAAAATACGGAATCCCTTCATATTCGAGCTTTTGTCCCGTATAGATTGTATCTCCGATCGCAAAAACACCAGGATTGTTCAAACCAATCACATCGCCAGGATAAGCCACATCAATCGATTCTCGCTCTTGGGCAAAGAGTTTTTGCGGGCGAGACAGACGGATGAGTTTACCAATGCGGGCGTGATTCACCATCATATCTTTTTCAAACTTACCAGTGCAAACCCGGATAAATGCGACGCGATCGCGGTGTTTCGGGTCCATATTCGCTTGTAGTTTGAAGACAAACCCCGAAAATTCCGGGTATGTAGGGGGAACTTCGCCAACACTGCTGACATGAGAACCAGGTTTAAGGGCATAGTCGAGGAAGTACTTGAGGAATAACTCTACCCCGAAGTTAGTCATGGCACTACCAAAGAACACAGGTGTCATTTTGCCTTCGTGTACCAACTGCAAATCTAGCTCTGGCCCAACTCCTTCTAACAGTTCCAGATCATTTTTTAGTTGGTAGTAGAGGCTTTGTTCTAGCTGCTCTTCTATTCTCGGATCACCTAATTCCACTATCGTATCACGAGCTTCTCGACTGCCGTGGGCACTGCGTTCAAACAGGTGAATCTGTTGCTTGTGTCGGTCAAAAACACCTTTAAAGCGATCGCCCATCCCAATGGGCCAGTTTACTGCATAGGTTTGCAATCCCAATTCTTGCTCAATTTCATCCAACAATTCCAGAGGTTCCCTACCTGGGCGATCAAGCTTGTTGATAAATGTAAAGATCGGGATACCCCGCAACTTACATACTTCAAATAATTTGCGGGTTTGGGGTTCCAAACCTTTTGCTGCATCAATCAACATCACTGCATTATCGGCGGCGGCAAGGGTGCGATAAGTATCTTCACTGAAGTCTTGGTGTCCGGGAGTGTCTAATAAATTTATTTGACAGTTCTGGTATTCAAATTGCAACACTGTGGAGGTAATAGAAATGCCCCGTTGTTGTTCCATCGCCATCCAGTCAGAGGTAGCCTTACGCTGTGCCCTTCGTGCCTTAACCGCCCCAGCTTCGTGAATTGCCCCTCCGTACAGCAGTAGCTTTTCTGTGAGTGTCGTTTTACCCGCATCAGGGTGAGATATAATCGCAAAGTTGCGACGAAGTTCAACCGCTTGAAGAAGTTCAGACTCAAGTTCAGTAGACATAACTGTATTTGTTTGTAACTTAACTTAATTTTTTTCTATTCTGGCAAGTCTTTTAATCTTAAGACAACGATGCTCGTGATAGGGTCGTAACATAACCGACAATCTAACTAAATAGGAGAAAGCAATGTACGATACAGACAAGCGAAAGCTTCTATCAGCCTTGTCTCATGGAGCCATTTTTTTCAGTACAACGGTGGTATCTGTAGGTATACCTATTGCCATACTGCTTGTATCTGACGATCCTGTTGTTAAAGAAAACGCTAAAGAATCGATCAATTTCCACTTTAATGTCTGGCTTTATGGAGGAATTCTGGCAGCGCTGTTTTTTCTATTCGGTTGGTTAGTGTTACCTCTATTATTGTTAGGGCCATTAGCAGGTCTGGGATATCTATTGCATTGGGGATTAACAATTTGGGCGCTCATCGGCGTTTTCAGTAATCCTGATATACCTTTCCGTTATCCCTATATTTTCCGAGTTTTTTAACAAA
>CAZZZY010001055.1:0-2130 GCA_964658545.1 uncultured Acetobacteraceae bacterium
TCCAAAATTGATTGACTAAGGACAAAAAACAGTGAATCTAGCAGAAGGAGTACAGCTTGTATCCCTTGGCATACTGGGCGTAATGATGATTGGGGCGGCCATTGGTGTGGTGCTGTTCTCCAGCATCGTCTATTCTGCCTTTATGCTGGGGGGTGTGTTCATCAGCATGGCCGGAATCTACCTGTTACTAAATGGTGATTTTGTTGCCGCCGCACAAATACTAATTTATGTTGGGGCGGTTAACGTGTTGATTTTGTTTGCCATTATGTTGGTGAATAAGCGGCAGAATTTTGTCGCATTTCCCAACTCTTGGGTGCGGAAAGTACTAACAGGTATAGTCAGTATAGGATTGTTCGGTCTTTTAAGTACGATGGTGCTGGCTACTCCTTGGGCCTACTCAACGGCTCCTGTGGTGGGTGGTGAAAGTTCTATAGTTTTGATTGGAGAACATTTCTTCACCGACTTTTTATTACCTTTTGAACTGGCTTCCATTTTGCTGCTAATAGCGATGGTAGGAGCAATTATTTTGGCACGTCGCGAGTATTTGCCAGACCAACTGACACCATCCGATCTGCGGCAAACTGTTTTGACTTTGCCAGAACGCCCCAGAGAACTGGTATCAACAACCAGCGAAACAAAAGAGTAATATTTGCGACTTTATTCGCAGATAAACAGCCAGTTTTTTCAGGAGGGATACCCAGATTCATGCAACTCCAGTACTTTTTATTACTAGCAGCAGCTTTATTCTGCATCGGCATCTACGGTTTAATTACTAGCCGCAACGCTGTGCGGGTGCTGATGTCAATTGAATTACTGCTCAATGCTGTTAATCTGAATTTAATGGCATTTTCCAACTTCCTGGACTCAACATTAATTAAGGGTCAGGTTTTCACAGTATTTGTGATTACCGTGGCCGCAGCCGAGGCGGCGGTGGGTTTAGCGATCGTGCTTGCCATTTATCGCAACCGCGATACCGTCGATATGGAGCAGTTTAATCTCCTGAAGTGGTAATTGTGCGTGCAACTCAAGCAGGTAATCATTGCTTATAAAGCGCGGGATGCCCGGAGTAAAGAATGGGCAGAAATCTGTGCTAAACAACTAGAAAACCGCGAGTGTCAGGTGTTGATAGGGCCTAGCGGGCCGAAAGACAACCCCTATCCAGTCTTTTTGGCTTCGGCGGCTCAACCAATCGATCTCGCCTTGGTACTCGGCGGTGATGGTACTGTTTTAACCAGTGCCAGACATTTAGCCCCAGCTGGTATCCCTATTCTGGGAGTGAATGTGGGAGGTCATCTGGGGTTTTTAACTGAGTCAGTGGAAGAGTTTCAGGATACAGAGAAAGTTTGGGATCGGCTGTTTGAGGATCGCTATGCTATCCAACGGCGAATGATGTTACAAGCTGCGGTATATGAGGGTCACGGGTCTAATTTAGAACCAGTGAGTGAGCGTTACCTCTCTTTAAATGAATTTTGCGTTAAACCCGCCTCCGCTGACCGGATGATTACCTCAATTCTAGAAATGGAGATCGACGGTGAGGTAGTCGATCAATACGTCGGCGATGGGTTGATTATTTCCACTCCCACAGGTTCCACTGGTTATACCGTTTCTGCTAATGGGCCAATTATGCATGATGGTATGGAAGCGATTACCATCACTCCCATTTGTGCAATGAGCCTTTCTAGTCGCCCTCTCGTTTTACCCCCTGGTTCTGTGGTGAGTATTTGGCCTTTGGGGGATTACGATTTGAGTACCAAGCTGTGGACAGATGGGGTGTTGGGGACTTCTATTTGGCCGGGACACCGCGTTGATGTGCGGATGGCAGATTGTCGGGCCAAATTTATTATTTTGCGCGAGAACAATTCCTACTATCAGACGTTGCGGGAGAAGTTGCTTTGGGCAGGTACAAGGGTTCACTACAGCAATAATCACCGTAATTGAGTAAGTATTTTAACGTGAGTTTGACAGATTCCAAAGAACCCCGCTTCCATTCCTCTCCCCGTTGGCGTCAGCCTGCCGTTAGGCAAGCGGGGAGAGGCTTAAAAACCCTAATTTTTCGTGCCCAACTCACGAATCTTAAAGCCCCTCTCCGTCTCGGAGAGGGGTTGGGGAGAGGTTCATCGAACTCACGTT
>CAZZZY010001056.1:0-2128 GCA_964658545.1 uncultured Acetobacteraceae bacterium
TATTCATAACGTTTCTACAGGCATCGAACCCTCGTAAATTGGCTACGGTATTGTAGATATAACTGAATTACTAAGTCTTGCTCGTGAAATCGGCTTTAAACTTACTCTGACTAAAGCTTTACAAGTTTTAACCTCGTGTGGGCTAAAAGAGCAAGATGAATATACTCCAGAAGAATCCGAGCGTTTTCTCACAGCCTGTAAATTGCAACATCAGGGAAAAACAGAAGTTGAGATTGCAGCAAACTTTGCAGCAGGTGTTTTGGATACAGCAGATATCGAACTAACCCTTGAAGAAACTGAACGTCTCATACAAGATTCTGGCAATCAGCTTTTTGGGGAAATGCTGCGAGAGAAAGCTGGACAACACGCTGCCATTGCTCCAGGTTTGTACTTGAAATATTTAGCACAAGAACTAGCTTCAGAAAGTTCTCAGCAGAATTGGCGTTCCTTACTTGAAATGATTAAAGCTCGGACTGTGGGGAAGCCTCAACCCCAATTTACTTTGAAGGTGCAAACCCTACAGCCACCGCAGCCCTTGAACAGTTTGCCACCGAACTCAGAGAATGGTTCGACTTCCGACTAGAACAGGAACGACAAACTATTGAGATTCAGGCACTAAAAGCCTCAGATGCCAAAGCCACCCGATTAGCTGCCCACAAACTCGAAAACCTGCAAGCTTGGATTGAAGCCCAGGAGTCACGAAAAAAACTCCGCAAACAACGCTCTGAAAAATTCAAATCTAACCTATTTTGGTTTGGTCAGTGGATTGGTTCGGGTCGCTCTGGGATTTTCTTTTTCATCTGTGGCGTTTTGATTTCTGCAACTGCTACAGCCGTGGCAATCATTAATCTACCAACTTTCTTGTCTTGTCCTAATAGCAAAAGTCTCTGTTATCGGGTATATCAAATGCGATTCCACAATAAAAGTGTGATTCTTCCGGGACAAGCAAAGGATATCGTTGCTGAGTATGAACGTAATAAGAGCAAATCTAAACGACGCAAGTAATTAATTTTTTGGGAAAGAGAAACTGTCTGTTTTGGTTTTCCCTATCTTTTGAACAGCATCAACAGTTTGATAGAGGGATGAAGTTATGAACGAACTAAAAGAAATTAAACTTTGGGACGATTGGGACGATATTAATTTATCTACTCCAGAACGTCGCATTGAACGCTTAGAAATTCTGCTGTGCCAAAAAGTCCACAAAGGCGAGGACATATCTGAATGTCTGCAAGTTTTAGAGTACTTGAAAAATCGCACGACTCAGCAAAAGTTAGAGTCTGTTTTCTTTAGGCGAGTTCAGTCTCAACTGACTTCCAACTCGTGGCAAATAATTGGTCAGGCTACTTTAATCTCCCTAGTCGCTATTTCTTGCTGTTTTGCCATGTATAAAATAGCTACTTCATCAATATCTAATAATTCTTCGTCGGAATTATCTCTTGGCAAACAATTATCAAAAAACACCCTACCACACAGTAAAAAACATCATAGATAAACACAGTAATAGTGCGGTATATTTATCGAACAGAATTCAGTAGTCAGAATGGGCTAAACGCCCCGCTACCGCTAACAGAATGAATTTTGACCGCAAAAGCGGATAGCGCCGGCGGCAAGCGAGTCTGCGTTCGCTTTTAGCGTCTGTCTGCGACACGCGCAAGGGACGTAGAGAGCGTCTGAATAATCGGCGTTTTTGCACCCCCACTAAATCATAGATTTGGTGGTCAACAAGACCTGCGCCGGTCTGTATCCCCGACTATTGATTCAGAATAGCTGAATTCTTCTTCAATTACTGCACTGCGATTACTGACTATGATACTCCATCAACAATCTCTAAAATCTTTCAAGTCAACGGAGTAAAAAGGCAGTTTATGAATATTTACTTCATGCCCAAGGTGAGGCGATCGCTTTCTTTTACATATTCAGGTAAAATCACTGTATTTGATGGATAGAAACTTTCTTTACAGCGGAACTCAGCTACTTTAATAAGAGGTGTCCTTGTCAAAAGGCAAACTGTCAACATCCTCAAAGTTACGCAGGTCTTGCTCCATCTGCTGCCGACGTTGTCCGTAAGTTCTGCTGTTTCCAATCCTCCCTTGCATCAACCATTCACCAAAGTTGATGCCTTGTTCTA
>CAZZZY010001057.1:0-2124 GCA_964658545.1 uncultured Acetobacteraceae bacterium
CGAATTGCGAATTGTTATTCTTCTCCTACCCCTTTGCCCCTCTGCCTCTTCTTCAGGGTGACAACCGCTCAATTTTCCAGCTGCCATTATCTAAACGAGTATAGAGTAAGCGATCGTGTAAACGGCTAGAGCGTCCTTGCCAAAACTCAATTTCTGTGGGGATCACTCGTAAGCCTCCCCAATGAGGCGGTCGGGGGATCTCTTGATTTTCATATTTACTGTGGAACTCCTGCAAACGTCGTTCCAGGACTTCTCGGCTTTCTATCACCTCACTTTGATTCGATACCCACGCACCCAGACGACTGTTGACAGGGCGAGTCTCAAAATACTGGTCGGACTCAGTAACGGATACTTTCTCCACATACCCACAAATCCGAACTTGACGTTCTAGTTCTGCCCACCAGAAGACTAAAGCCGCCAGAGGATTTTCTGCCAGTTCTTGTCCTTTGCGACTGTTGTAGTTAGTGAAGAAAGCAAAGCCCCGTTGATCAAAATCCTTGAGCAACACCATTCTGGCTGAAGGCTTACCGTCTGGTGTAACAGTAGCAATAGTCATAGCATTGGGTTCGGGGAGTTGCCCTGCTAGAGCCTGATCGAACCATTTTTTAAATTGACTAAAAGGATTGAGGTCTACTTCAAGTTCGCTCAAACCTTCCAAGGTATAGTCTTTGCGGAGGTCAGCTACGGTTTTGTCCATTTTGATGTACTTGCTTCCTATCAGATACACTTACGTGGTGTGCAACTTTCTCTCAGACCTAACCCCCAACCCCTTCCCTACTAGGGTTGGGGAGCAAGAATCAAAGCCTCTCTCCCTTTGGGGGAGAGGTTTGGAGAGGGGTTCTAAGGATAATGTTGCACATAGCGTACACTTATGCTTGTCTATATATATCTTTGGTGAACTACTCAGACTTGTCTACGGCTGAAGTGGTATGCTATACAATCCTCGCCATCCCCTTCCTACTAAGAGTTAAGCGTGGGGACTTCCGCGATCCCTTAAAAATATCTATGATGATAATCAGTGCCATCAAGAATTATACAAATTCTCTCAGAAATATCTAAAATAGGTTGCATAAAATGCGCCGTTCAGCCTCCCT
This sequence comes from uncultured Acetobacteraceae bacterium, assembly GCA_964658545.1. GTDB lineage: Bacteria > Cyanobacteriota > Cyanobacteriia > Cyanobacteriales > Nostocaceae > Nostoc. The sequence continues at coordinate 1,095 of CAZZZY010001057.1, forward strand.
TCAACGCTTATTAATTTATGGTCTGAGCGGTCCAATTATCGCTCTTAATGTCTGGCTCCTGTCCGTGCTTTTTCGCTACTTCCAGCATCCTATTACCGTCTTGAGCATTGCGGCAATTTTGGCTTTTCTCCTAAATTACCCGGTTAAGTTCTTTGAACGTGCCCGGATCACGCGCACTCAGGCGGTAATCATAGTTTTACTTGCAACCTTAACTCTGTTGGGGATTCTGGGCGTTACCCTAGTGCCGTTGATCATTGACCAAACAATCCAACTGTTAAATAAGATCCCTGATTGGTTAGCCGCCAGTCAAGCAAACTTAGAGCAATTTGAAAAGTTGGCAAAACAACGACGTTTGCCAATTGATCTGAGGGTTGTAAGCAGTCAAATCAATGTCAATATTCAGAATCTGGTACAACAACTAGCTTCTGGTGCAGTGGGATTTGCTGGGACACTGCTATCAGGCTTACTTGACGTAGTGTTAGTAATTGTGCTTGCATTTTATATGCTTTTATATGGCGATCGCGTCTGGTATGGTCTAATCAATCTTTTACCGTCTAATATTGGAGATCCTCTTACCACATCCTTGCGCCTAAATTTCCAGAACTTCTTTCTCAGCCAGTTGTTGCTAGGACTATTCATGGTGCTAACCCTGACACCAATTTTCTTAGTTATGAAGGTTCCCTTTGCCCTGTTGTTTGCCATATTAATTGGGATCTCGGAACTCATTCCCTTTATCGGGGCATCTCTTGGCATTGGTCTAGTGACGATTTTAGTACTACTGCAAAATTGGTGGTTAGCAGTTCAAGTTGCTATAGCAGCAATTCTCATGCAACAACTTAAAGATAACCTATTAGCTCCCAGGTTACTCGGTAATTTTATCGGACTAAATCCCATCTGGATTTTTGTAGCGATTTTGATGGGATTTGAGATTGCTGGGTTGTTGGGGACGCTTGTTGCTGTTCCCATTGCTGGTACTATTAAAGGCACTTTTGATGCGATCAAAGTCGGCAAGCCGAGTGATTTTGTCTCA
>CAZZZY010001058.1:0-2124 GCA_964658545.1 uncultured Acetobacteraceae bacterium
ATCATCTCTGACAAAGCTTCATCATGTTCAATTTCCCATTCCTCCCCAACTTCAGCACTGCGTTGTAGAAACTCCAGTAAGGTCATCTGGGGTTGTTCCTCACCGTGGGACTGCCAAAATTCGAGTAACTGCTGCATTTTATCCCGGTCTAATTCCATCCATTGACCGCGAAAATGTACCAGGGGAGTTTTAGCATTAATCAGTTGTTCCCATTCAAGAGGTGTAACAGCTTGCTCCCCAATTGCTAACTCATACTGATACTCCACCAGTGAATCTAAGCCGAAATAGCTTTTTGTTTCCCCTTTCGTTGCAGCAAGTTTGCTACCCGATGCTTTGAGACGAATTTTGGCGCGGCGACGACCTGTGGGAGTATACCAAGCAGGTACGATTACTTTGAATCCTGAGTCTTCTAACACCCAAGCACTTTCAGTAAGGAAGTCAAATGCTTCATCTAAGGTAAGTTGCATTGCTGTTGGCTTATCTGTTTCCAACCCAAGCCATAGTTTGGGATACATCCTGGCGGCATAACCCAGATTCAGCAGCAAATTTGTTTCAAAATCTTTACCAAAATCTTTATGTACACCAGTTTTGGTAAATTGATTCATTGTCCAGTAGTCTGCTAACGCCAACTTCAAAGAGGGGTCTTGTTTACTAGCTACTAGAAATTGAATTTGCCAATTGTCTATTTGTTCAGAATCAGGAGAGTGTAACTGGAAGCATAGATGAAAAGGTGAATCAGCTTGAGTACGGGTGATTTTGGTTTTCCACACCAACCATTGCTGATAATCAACGAGTGCAGTATTTGTTGTTAGTGGGTTATGCTGACGAGGAGAAAAGCAAGATTCAATTAGAGAATCAGCAATTTGTTTGTCAAAAGCGGCTGTAGATGGGGTGTGAGTCACTAAATCATCAAGGAGATATTCGGAAAAGTGACGCAATAGTGTTTCTCGCTCAAAAAACTCAATGCGATCGCTAATTTTTGCTTTACCTGCTGCACAGATTAGTGGCATATATTCAATATATTTAAGAATATTTGCTTCATATTGTTCGGAAATAATTTCCCAGGTGGCATAAATTTCAAATGCTGCTAAAGCAGTCTTGCTTTTGCCTTTTTTCTTCGGATTTTCCGATGATAACTGTCGATATTTTAGTGCGGGAATAAATTGGTCTTTGAGGATTACTTGTTTAAAACTTTGAGTGTAATGATACCAAAATAATAAATCTGAACCAATTTGAAACTTCTGGGCATTATATATTGCTAAAAAATGGATATCTTTAAGTAGTTTGATAATATTAAGTGCTGTGACATTTTTGGTAGACACTACTGTTTCATAACAATCAATCTGCCAATATTGGAATTCTTCATAGCTATCAGTCAACTCAATTTCTAAATACTTGGTTAATTCTGGTGAGGGTAGGGGCTGATTATTGGTAGTTGGTAAGGCAAAGTATTTAGGAGATATGCGTTGGTCAAATTTAGTGTTGTCTTCTTTAATTCCCAATTCTTCTACTAAAAAGGCGATTAATTCATCTTTTCCCAAATGTCCAGGATGAATTTGTTGACTATTCGTGTGATTTTTTGGGAATGATTGAGTTTCTACCCACAAGTAAAAAGACCCTGACTGAATAAAGTCAGTTTCCTCGTTTGGTATCCAGGTGCCATGAAGTATTCTCATAGTTATAATGCCTCTGGATGGTTTGGAAATTCACGCGCCTTAGAATTACTTTAGCAAACAGAGGTGCTAGAACTATCTTCTTTATGCAAAAGAAAGCGATGACGCTATAACGCTATAGTGCGATCGCTTGACTTATGCCGATAGAGGCAGCAGTCCCATACTTCCCTTACAACTCAAAATCAAGAGTGAAGGTTTGGTCATCAGAATCCTCTTGGTTTTCGATAGTAGATGGCTCTTGAGTCATTGAAGGAAGTTTGTTATCTTCACTATTAATTGGCGTGAAAGCTACTTGTTGTGTGGGAAATGCACCCTTCCTAAAAGCAAAATAGCAATCGACGATAAAGTAGAGCGTCTCCAGGTAACTCTTGCCTAGTTGCTGTGATTCGGCAAATATCCGCTCACGGTAGCTATCTTTGATCCGAACTTTTTCTGGGGTTAAGTCAAGTTT
>CAZZZY010001059.1:0-2121 GCA_964658545.1 uncultured Acetobacteraceae bacterium
AGCTCTCTGTGCCTTCCAAGCAGAGGGAGTCAAAGGTGAGTTTAACTTCGTTAACCCTTCCTAAAGATTTAAGATTTTCTTTATAAATCAACCCTAAAGGCAATCATTACCTGGTAATCCTGTCATAGTATGAAACATAAGAACACTATTTTTGCCAGTGTTCACTGACGAAGCGTGTAGAAGCAAATTTCTGAGTAAAAAAAATGCTAGGGGTGTATTGTCCATGCCCTTGACGATCCTTGTAGTGGATGATGATTTGGGCACTCGTCTGTCTGTTAGCGACTATCTTGAACTGTCTGGCTACTCAGTGATCACGGCTAATGACGGTCAAGAGGCTTTGTTTATGGTGGATGAGTATCATCCTGATTTGATTGTCACGGATATCATCATGCCACAGATGAATGGCTATGAACTGGTGCGTCGGGTGCGTCAACAAGCAGTGTTTCGTTTATTGCCTGTAATTTTATTAACAGCCCGAACTAAGACCCAGGAAAGAATTCTGGGCTACCAGTCAGGGTGCGATTTATACTTACCCAAGCCTTTTGAACTAGAAGAGTTAGCAGCAGCAATCCGCAATCTTTTGGAGCGATCGCAAATCATTCAATCGGAGTATCGCTTTTCTCATCAAGAGAGTTTGGGCATTTCCGCCTCGACAAAAGCGGTGGATGCCCATAATTCTCTGTCCACTCAAATCCAGAAATCTCATCTGCACTCATCCCTAACTCATAGAGAACAAGAAGTCTTAGAGTTATTGACTCACGGTCTTTCTAATGCCGATATGGGTCATCAGCTACACCTGAGCCCTCGCACAGTGGAAAAGTACGTTAGCAGTTTATTAAGAAAAACCTCAACCAGCAACCGAGCCGAATTAGTGCGTTTTGCCATGAAGCATGGTTTAGTCGAATGAAAAAGTGAGGAGTTAAACCAATTCGCAATTCGCTTTTTCGCCCATTACGTTTTGTAACGAAGAGGAGTGCGGTCTTGGGGTCTCCCAAGAGGAGCAACTCCGGGGGATTTAAATTAGGCATTAAAACCTGCTGTCTATAGAGACAGGGGACTTAAACCCCCAAACTTAGTTAAAAGTGAGGAGTTAGGAATTAAAACAGACGCGATTAATCGCGTCTCTCCTAACTCCTAACTTTTGTCAGCAGACCTTCACAAGCATCAATCAGTAAATCAATAACCTGATTAAATCCGTCTTGACCACCGTAATAAGGATCTGGAACTTCCTTCAGGGTGTGTCGAGAGCAAAACTCGCACATCAAACGCACTTTATGACGGTATTGCTTGGTTTGATCAAGAGTGAGAATGTTCTCATAATTTTCTTGATCCATCGCCAAAATTAAATCAAAGTCTTGAAAGTCTGACTTTTGAAACTGGCGTGCTTGACCACGCAGTTTAATTCCCAACTTTGTCGCAGCCGCAGCACTCATCCGTCTGTCAGGTGGGCTACCAATGTGATAACTAGATGTACCAGCAGAGTCACAGATGATGCGATCGCTTAAGCCAGCCTGCTCAATTAGATGATTCATAATGTTTTCTGCCGATGGCGATCGGCAGATGTTACCTAAGCAGACAAATAGCAACTTGTAAGGCATAGATATTCTTTGTCCTTTGTCAATAGTCATTTGTCCACTAATGACTAATGACTATTGACCAGTGACTAAAATCCAGGTAACTCCAACCCACTGGTTAATTCTTCCATACGTTCCCGCATTGTTGCTGTGGACTTGTTGTAGGCTTCTTTCATTGCTACTGTCACGAGATCGGAAAGTACTTCTGCACCTTCCCCTAGAGCATCTGGAGAAATTTCTACCCGCTTGGGTTCTTGGTTCCCACTGACAATTACCTTCACCAGACCACCGCCAGATTCTCCTAGAATCTCCATTTGCTCCAATTCCTCTTGGAGTCGCTTTGCACCTTCTTGAACTTGCTGCGCTTTCTTAAAAGCTTCGGCCAGTTCCTTCATTTTTCCTAAGCCAAAGCCGAATCCCTGTCCTTTTCCTGTCATAATTATTTGTACGCTTGTGCGTTGAATAACAAATCAAATTCAATTATAGATGCGGTAAGTAATTTGCCTCTTTTTTTACCAATAATTAATGCATTTGGGCATTGGGCATT
>CAZZZY010001060.1:0-2120 GCA_964658545.1 uncultured Acetobacteraceae bacterium
GTGCGATCGCAGCAATATCTTTTAGTTTTGTTTGCATCCACATTAATAGTTGCATGGGTAAAAATATTTCTGAAGAATCTGTATTTGATAACAAATCATCATTCTTTTTCAGGACAATGGCATTAAGCCATGTGCCAACAAATTTGACGGCGTATGAAAATCTGGAAATAGAGAGGATAGCCAAAATGACATCTTTTGAATGTAATGATAGCAATGTTGTTGAAGTTAATGGCGTTCGTCTAGAAATCCTTACGTCAGACCTTATAGTACTGCCCATCCCAGAAAATAGATCCAGTTCCAATACCTCCGTGCAGATTGGTGTTTACATTACCAACAATACGCCAACGCCCTTTCATTTTAGTCCTAATGACACCTTGATTCCAGAACTAATAACATCAGATGGTCAAGCATTACAGGGACAAGTAGTGACAGATGAGCCTCTAGATCAAGTAAAAACGAACACACTTATCCGACCTGGTTTTCGTTTTAGATTGATTCAGTTGATATCAAACTTAGTCCGTTCGCTCATGCGAAGTGAGGCGAGAAAGTTTAATGAGCGTTTAATTCATTCTGGAGAGGGCGAATATCTGTCTCTAACTGCGAGGCTCATTTGGCATAATAGCAATCTTCAACTCCAATTCATTAACGAATATAGCTATTTATCAAATATTTTTAGGCTTGAGAATTCTTGGTCTTTTGATGCTCTCCAAGCAAGGACTTACCAACTTCAATTCACTTATAGAAGTCTTAGTAACAGTGAACCTAGCTCGGAGCCAGAAATGAGAGAAGGAATAGGTACGAAACTGTTAAAGACTCAACTTGTGAATCTCCGTCTCATTGAACCTTTAGCTTATAACAACAGTGCTGTTGAAGTAGATAGCATCCGCTTTCAAATCCTGATGCCGGAAAGAACTTTAAATATTCCACCAACCCAGGCTAATGCTTCTAATTCTGTGCAGATTGGTATTTGCATTACCAATCACACCACAATTGCACTTCGGTTCAACTTATTTGCCACTTTAATTCCAAAACTCATGAAAGCAAATGGTCAAGCAGTACAGGGATGGCGTGCCCGTATTGGGACGATAAAACCATCAAAATCTGATTTTTCCTTGGCTATACCTGGAGAGTGTATAACCTTTTTTCCATACGCAAAACTCTTGTGGTGCAAGGGTGATCAGTTTACCCTTAGCATTGCAACTGGAGATGGAAGTTTTTGGACTTTTGAAGCTCTTAAGCCAGATATATATCAGATTCAGTTTACCTACAACAACAAATATGCAGTGGCAAAAACATATAACCGAACAAATAGTAACACAAACCTAATAGAAAGTCTCTGGATAGGAACTGTTGCTACTCCTTGTGTGACGTTCCGCTTAGATTCAGGTATGAACTGAAGTTGCATCACGATTGCTATTTACATTTAAGTTTCAAAAAAAAAGACCGCTACCTTTTTAGGAACTGATATACAGGAGTTACAAAAATGATCTCACGACAACATTCGTTATTTTTTTTTGCGACAACTTTGCTAACTATATTTACAAGTCAGTCAAGTTTAGCGTTCACTATCATACCTCCAACACAGGGAGGGGGAAGATATTTCAGGTATAAAACCAGTTACAACAAAGGCTATACACAGTTGGATGCATGGTCTTTCCCCGATCCACGGCGTTTTCTTGGAGGACAAGTTCTTGAAGTCAAACAAGGAGGAACGGATGGATTGATGAACCTACTGAATCAGCAATTCCCCGACTGGACTTTTCTTCAAACAGGCAATTTAGAGGGTAGTTTCGACATCCAGCAATACTACGCCTGTAGTCCGCGCTTTCCTTCGTTTGGTTGTGGAGGCGTAGAAGATTTTCGGGGAGTAGTTGGAGCTGCTTTTGGGTTAAACTACATTCCAAAGGAAGGCTCTTCTGACCCTGTAGGTGATAATGTCCACTGGATTCAGCGAATACTCAGTAGCTATAAACCAGGAAGCCCAGATGGAAATTATGACATTATTGACAATCTTGATAATACAGTTGACCCATACTCAATACCTTTGCCAAAATAAGAGTGTGAATCAGCATTATACGTTCCTTATGAAAATCCTGAATCCAGTAACCGCTCTCGTCGTA
>CAZZZY010001061.1:0-2119 GCA_964658545.1 uncultured Acetobacteraceae bacterium
CGACGCTCTCTACGTTCGCGCAGCGTGTCGCAGACAGACGCTAAAAGCGTAGCTCACTTCTCCGTAGGAGTCCGCAGACTCGCTATCGGTTTAATTACGAATTACGAATTAGTAATTACAGTTGAAGGGTCTGGTACTGCCCACCCTACGGGGTTTCAACGTTCACTTCACCTTCAATTCTACGAGGACTACTTAATGATTTTTAACCGTTTCAAACTGGCACTTGCCCTCACGATGGTTTGTGGTGCCTCTGCTTCTATGGGAATTTCTAACCGGACTGCGATCGCCGCCCAAGCCCCTGGACAGTATCAGCACGTGCTAATTCTGTCTGTAGATGGCTTGCGTAGTGCAGATATTCTAGACCCAGCATTGCAACCCTACTTAACCAACATCAATAGCCTCCGTTCAGTGGGGGTAACTTACCCTAACGCCTTCACCACTAGCCCATCCGACTCTTTCCCAGGCACTCTGTCCTACCTCACTGGTGCAGGTCCGGCGACCACTGGCGTTTACTACGATGATACCTATGCTCGCAACTTGACTGCACCGATCGCAGAAGGTGGTAACATTAATAGCCCCTTGGGAACTGAAGCAACCTACTTTGAATTGCTCGATTATTCCATTCCTGCCGATCCCAGCAATCCCGATCCGAACAATGTGATTTGGAGACTTGATGGTGGTGGTTATATCAGCGGCGACCCAACCAAACCCTTTGTACAAGGGGATTATGGCAAGGGGAGCATCGACAAAACTCGGTTGCCCCAAAATTGCTCTAGCGGCATCTGTAAACCAGTTTATCCCTGGCAATATCTCAATCCCGGTATCAATACGATTTTCAATGTGGCTCATAACGCTGGGCTATACACTGCCTTTTCTGATAAACACGCAGCTGCCTACAATATCGTTCAAGGACGTGGTGGCGACTCGATTAACGACTACTACTCCCCTGAGATCAATGCAAGTGTCATCCTCGATGGAAACGGCAATTTGAAAGATGCTGTTTCCTTTGATGCAAATGGTAAGCCGGTAATCAATCCAAACGCTCATGTCGTCACAGATAACACAACCTATACCAAGGCTTACGACGATTTGAAAGTCAAAGCCATTCTCAATGAAATTAATGGGCGGAACTCTTTAGGAACCGAGAATGCACCTGTTCCTAACGTCTTTGCAATGAACTTTCAAGCTGTGAGCGTTGGTGAAAAGGCACTTAATGGCGGCATCAACAACAGTGGTAATCCGACTAACGATCCGAATGCGACCGGGGCTACTCCTCCAAATGGACCGTCTAGCGTTTTGACTGATGCTTTGCAGCATACAGACGAGAGTATCGGTAAAATACTGACAGCAATTCGCAGTAATCCACATCTAGCTAAGAATACCCTGGTGGTTCTAGTTGCCAAGCATGGTCAAGACCCCCGTAATGGTGTCGGAACTTTGCTTAACGATACCCTGATCCCCGATGCCATCGACTTCCACCTCGGAGATCCCAATGCTGTGAATCAGGCTACTCAAGATGATGTCTCTTTGGTTTGGCTCAAAGATCAAAGCAAGATTAGCGATGTCACTCGATATCTGCGCGGTTTGAAAAATCTCCCTCTCTGTACAGGTACTTCATCAGGCTCTACCACTTCAGCACCTACTTGTAATCCTGGCATTGCCGAAGTTTACTCTGGGGCTAAAGCCCATGAGCTTGGTCTGGCTCCCAGCCCTAACCCGGACAACCGCACGCCTGATGTGTTCGTCCGAACACTACCTGGATATATCTTTGTTGGTAATCCTTCAAAGGGTAAGAAGATTGCTGAACACGGTGCGTTATTTACTGAGGATGCCACTAATATCGCTCTAGTGATCGGTGGTGATGGTTTATCTTTTCGTGTTAAGGGCACAACGGTAAATGATCAGGTTCATACAACTCAAATTGCTGTAACTGTTTTGAATGCTCTGGGTCTTAATCCCAATCTTTTAACAGGTGTACGGATTGAAGGAACTGAGCCATTGCCTGGAACGAGGATAAAGAGTAATTGAGATGACTCGCTGGGGTCTTAAACCCAAGTGACCGACCGTCGCGCAGACGGTTCGGACATTCTGTATAAGGGATAAATCCCTTCTGCCTTCT
>CAZZZY010001062.1:0-2110 GCA_964658545.1 uncultured Acetobacteraceae bacterium
TGTAGGGGTGCGTAGCTTGCTGCTGTAGGCATCGCCTGTCTGCTACGTTTCCTCTCTTCGAGACGCTATTCGCGAACGCTTGTATTTTGGGCGATCGCTCAGTGGAATGTTTTTTCATAACATCAACTTCTTGCCATTGCTTTCCCATTTTCACAAGAGGAAAGGAGCGATCGCTCTTTATATTGAGAATCTAAGAGCAGCCCAGTCAAGGTTATACGAATAAAAGCTAAAACTCTTTATTTGCATACATTTACAGAAAAAATAAATTAGAATTAATATTCTACAAGCGTCGAAGTAGCTAATAAGAACCTCCGAAAACATAGTTTTCGAGTCTCAAAAAGGGTAATTTTGGGTATCGAATCAGTGGGTAACGTGAAAAAAACGGTACGTTTTTTTAGATGATTATTGACAGTAGTTATTATTTATTCCTATCTCTATAACTACTCATAATTATTATGTGGCTCTCATCTATCTTTGAACGTTTTGTAGAAAAAAGCCCTGTCACGGTAATCATCAGAACGATGATGGAGGTGGTTTTAGCTGATGATTTTCTAGATGACTTATTTGATGAAACGGCTCAAAAAGGATATACCAAAGAACTATTATTTTCAACTTTGGTCAAAATGATGACCGAAGTTGTATGTAGTGTCAGCCAAAGTATTGGTTCAGTCTACAAAGCAATGGCAGAAGAAATTGGTGTGTCTAAAACTGCCATCTACGATAAGCTCAACCGTCTAGAACCATGTGTTAGTCAAGCATTAGTACGCGAGACAGCTTTCAAACTGAAGCAAATAATAGATACAGTCCCAGAAAGTTCTCCGAAACTGTTGCCAAATTATCGAGTCAAAATTCTTGATGGTAATTGTTTAGGAGCGACAGAGCATCGTTTAGCAGTACTGCGTGAAACTCGTGCTGGAGCGTTACCAGGGAAGTCTATTGCAGTATTATCACCAGATTTAGGAATAGTTACTGATGTCTTTCCATGCGAGGATGGACATTCTCAAGAACGTTCCTTGTTGTCAGATGTATTAGAGACAGTTAAAACTGGAGACTTATGGATTGGTGATAGAAATTTTTGCACCCAAGGATTTATCTTTGGGATTGTTTCAAAGCAAGCAAGCTTTATAATTCGCCAACACAAAGGTTTACCTTGGCAGGCAAAAAGTGAATTGATTTGCGAAGGACGAACCGAAGGTGGAGAGGTTTTTTCACAGGATATTGCCCTATCTTATTCCGATATTGAGTTAAATTGTCGCCGCATCGTTGTCAAATTAGAAAAGCCTTCTCGTGATGGAGAGACAGAAATTGCTATATTAACAAATCTGCCCGAGAGTAATGCTGACTCCATATTGATATCGCAATTGTATCGAAAGCGCTGGCGAGTCGAAACTTTGTTTCAAGTTGTCACCCAAATCTTTGACTGTGAAATTAAAACTTTGGGCTATCCAAGAGCCGCTCTTTTTTCTTTTTGCATGGCATTGGTTGCTTATAACTTGTTTTCTTGTCTCAAAACCATTTTATCAAGTGTTCATGGCACAGATAAGATTGAGGGGAAGTTATCTTATTACTATCTTGCGGACGACCTCGAAGGTACTTATCGAGGCATGATGATTGCCTTACCTCCTGAACTGTGGGAAGATTTCGGGCAAATGAGCTTAACGCAATTGTCGGCCTTGCTTCAAGATTGGGCAAGGCAGGTGAATCTATCCGCTTTTACTTCGGCTCCAAGAAAACCCAAAAAGAAAAAGCCCAAACCGACCTATGACCCTCAACATCCTCATGTTTCAACGGCTCGTCTCCTCGCCAAAAAGAATAAATCTCGTGCTTCACCTCCATCAAAATAATATTGATTCTTCGCTATTAATCACGATAATTTTCATATTTTTTGTTAATTCAGTCTGAGACTATCTTAATCATTTAGATAGCCAAATTATTAATGCAAAATTTATCCACATATTTGCAAAAAAAAACTATATAAGCTCCATCTTTTTATTCCGACACTCTTTTTATTTTTAAAGCTATTTATTATTAATAAGTTAAATATAATATTGATAATATAGCCACTTATTGACAGTCATCTTTGTTGGCAAATACCACCTTGACTGGGCTG
>CAZZZY010001063.1:0-2105 GCA_964658545.1 uncultured Acetobacteraceae bacterium
ATAGTGTTAACCCCAATCCGAAGCCCGTATCCACCCCCCCCCATAATGCTATAGGCAACTCCCATTGTCCGGGGGGGGATACTACGGATTTTGAACCACCATCCCTTGACCGGACTACCCTACTTCATTGTGTAGAAATACTTCGCTCTGGTATCGCCTTGGGCGTTGAGGCGATTAAAGGCATTCTCAAGCGATGGACTGGGGATTTGCGGTGGGAGACGGTGTTAGAACTTGAAGCGATCGCGGCAAATGAACTGCGTAAGCTGGAGGATCAAGTCCCGGAATTTTATCAATGGCTCAATGAGGAAGTGTTGCCGATGGAAGGTTGAAGAATTCAGAAGCCAGAATTCAGGAGTCAGAATGCAATCAGTGGGGGATTCAGACCCCCACTGTCTTGTTGACCACCAAATTGAGAATTTGGTGGGGGTGCAAAAACGCCGTTTATTCATCCGCTTTTTCGGTCAGAATACCCAACTGAATTCTGACTCCTGACTCCTGAATTCTGTTCGATAATTTCATGAACTAACTAATATTATTGGCGTTCCAGATATTGGGTTGCTTGGAGGTGGCTTATGCCACTCAGTCTCCAAGGGAAGCTAATGCGGTGGTACATCCCAGTTCAGCGCAAGTAGAAAAATATTGCCACGGGTTAGCAGTACTAAACTTCGTGCGGGATCTGTGCGGGTAATCAAGAAAATATACGCAATTTGGGGGCAAAAACAAACCAAAAATTACTTCCCTTTTGACTCGTGGGACAGTAATAGAGGTGTTTTTTGACCAACGACAGATATATGGTTTCACGCCTGAAGATCCGAAAACTATACTTATCGGATCTATCTTTGAGTAGTCGCTTTGTGTCATCTTGAGGCAGTTTTTGTGTAGCCAAGGTGAGTTATTGACTATACACAGGTACACGTGTTAACACGTTGAGGCGGTTAACTCAAGGATTTAGGCATGAATTCAGGTCTAGGAAATTTTTGTAAATGTTGCTCCCCTGGAATCGATAATTGAAAAAGGGACACACCATTGGGAACAATCTTTTTTGTATAAGAGGCTGATTGGATTTTATGTGGGAAGCTGAGAACTCTCGATGCTAACACCAGGGGCAGAAAACTCGGTGCAGAGGATGGCAGATGTTACCAACACTGCCCAAATAGTGGAGATGTGGAAGAGTAGCAAGCGTTCGCCCGAAACCAGGCGCTCTTATGAGACAGATATCCGTTATTTCATTGCCTTTGTGCTAGGTGTAAGCCCAAAACTTGTACAGTTGAATGATTTAGACTTGCGAACAGTAACAATGAACGAGGTTCTAGCGTTCGCTGATTATCTGGAAACCAAGGAATATGAGGCATCCACCCGTGCCAGAAAACTTGCGGCGCTCAAAAGTCTGCTGCGGTTCGCTGTGAAAGTGGAATGGACAAAATTTAATGTCGCCGCCGAAGTGCCATTACCCGAACCCAAGGATAAGTTAGCCGAACGTCTTCTGTCTGAGCTAGAGGTGATGACAATGATTGCCCTGACTCCAAAGGGTCGTGATCGGCTAGTGATCCAACTGCTTTATTATACTGGTGCCAGGGTGAGTGAGATTGCTGTTTTATGTTGGCGCTCGGTACAACCAGGGCGGGATGGCAACGGACAAGTTACGCTCTACGGCAAGGGACAGAAAACCAGAACCGTGGTAATCCCCAAAAGCATTTATCAGGAATTGCTGACACAAAGAACCAATAATAGTCCCGACGCACCCGTGTTTGTTAGCCGTCAGGGTGGTGCTGTAGGTGAGCGGCGAATCCGTAAGATTGTCGCCGAATCGGGTAAAAAGGCAGGGATTTCTGGTCATGTGTCACCGCACTGGTTGAGGCACTCTCATGCAACACATAGTTTAGACCGGGGCGCACCTGTGCAACTACTGCAAGCAACCTTGGGACATTCATCGCTGAACCAAACTAGCCGTTACACTCACGCTCGTCCCAATGATAGCACTGGGCTTTATTTACCGAAGTGAAATTGGTGGGGTGCTGTGAACTGACCATTTTTTGAATTCAAAATTCTCTTTGACGATGGTAGCATCAAGGTAATCATCATGATGAATTAAGCGATTAAATGAG
>CAZZZY010001064.1:0-2097 GCA_964658545.1 uncultured Acetobacteraceae bacterium
CCCAAAGGGAGAGGCTAACGCCAAGGGAGAAGACCGCACTGCCTCCCCCATGCCCCATGCCCGACTCTCTACTTTACGCTGCTACCCGTATAAATGTCAGATTGTGATATTATCGCCCCCCTGCTGATTAATAACTAATCGCAAAACGGATAATCCTAAAATTATCAAAAATAGCACTAAACCAATTGTGCAAGCATAGCTGATTTCCAAGTTACCAAAAGCTTGCTCATATAGATAATAAACAATCGTTTTTGAGCTACTTAGTGGGCCCCCTTGGGTCATTATGTATACTTCTTCAAAGACTTTGGTGGCAGAAATAGCCGAAATCACCGCTACTAATGCTAAATATGGCTTCATTAAAGGTATGGTAATATCCCAATGTTTCTTAATACCGTCAGATCCATCGATCGCAGCGGCTTCATACACATCAGCAGGAATTGATTGCAACCCCGCTAAATAAATTACCATGTAGTAGCCTAACCCCTTCCACACGGTGACAGCCATGACGCTAGCAAGAGAAATTGGTACAATACCAAAAATTTTCGCTGGGCTAGTTAACCAAGGAATACCTTCTGGAAAAAGACCCAAAGCTTTTAGTAACTGATTGAGTAATCCGTTTTCTGCATACAGCCATTTCCAAGCTATTCCCGCAACCACCATTGAAATTACCACTGGGGTGTAGTATGCTGCTCTAAACCAATTCATCCCCCGCAGTTTTTGATTTACCAAAATTGCCAGCACTAAGGGAGCAATTACTAAAATTGGTACTACACCCACAAGATATAAAAAAGTGTTTTCCAAGGTTTTCCAAAAAACTGCATCCTTCCACAGCTTGAGGAAGTTGGCGAAACCTATCCATTGTGGTGGCTGGGTAATATCTTCATAGCTAGTAAAGCTGAGGTAAAAGGCTTGCAGTGCAGGCAAAAATACGGTTAACCCCAAAAGCACCAAGGCGGGTAATAAAAATAGATAAGGGGTAAGGCGCTGTTTGATGAATATCCAATTTTTAGGTGTCAATTGATTCATATAAGGTCTAATAATTGTTTTTGCTTTGTCAACAATAATTTGGGGATGTGAGTAGATTTAAGCTTCAATATTCTAAAGGCATATATTTGCGTAGCGCTTGCCGTTGGCATCGCTAATTAATAACTCAGAGATCAACTACGATGGAAACTCAGCACAACCCGCCAATTGGACATCAAAATGTCCCCATAAATCACCGTGGACTACATGAATTTTTGTATAGTTCTGACGACGAACACACTGCCATTGAGGTGAGTATAACCCGTGAACTGGCAAACAATGGTACTGAAATAATTGACCTTGAGGCTTGGAGTGCGGCTGCTCAGAACGCTAAAATTGCAGGTGTTTACGTAGTATTAGATGCAGAACGCCACACGCAGTACATTGGCTATTCTCGAAATGTGTTACTTTCCCTAAATAGTCATGTCACCCAAAATGGCCCACAGAAGTGTGCTTTTGTGCGCGTGCAAGCATTCAAGTTCCCCAAGCGTCAAGAAATGGAAGATTTACGAGATGCGTGGATAGCAGAACTTGAAAGCACACCCCCTGGTAATGCAACTGATCGCGAAATGTGGGCTAGCACGGTAGGGGAAGCTGCGAAGGGGGTAATGTCAGCGACGGAACGTCAAATCTACGAGGAGAAAAAGCTAAAGCTGCGGAAAGCAATGGCTGACACAACCCTCTCTAAAGAGGCAGAAACAATAGATGCGAGTATAGCTGAACGTCAGCGTCAACTTGAAGTTGCTGTGACAAATGATGACTGGAGTGTAATTATCGACGCACAGACACAAGAAACCAAATCTTAGGATGAGTATTAGAGGGTGTTTGAGAAGTCGGTCGAGGCGCAAGCTCTCTAGGTATAAACTGTGAATACCTAGTGGACTCTCTGGCGATCGCAAACAAACACTTTTGTCAGCCCAAAAACATCGTCTGAAACCCTTATTTCTTCGTCAAATGATCAAAGCGATATACTGACTTTCGATTGGGTAATGGGATGTCGGCGATTCAGGGCTATTTCATTCTCATCTAGCCCGCCTCAGAATGAATTCTGAGTCTAATAGCGAAAGTCGTCTA
>CAZZZY010001065.1:0-2095 GCA_964658545.1 uncultured Acetobacteraceae bacterium
ATTTTAGTTTCAATCCAAAATCACAAATCACAAATTTGCATGGTCATTGGTCATTGGTTACTAGGAAAAGGACAAATGACATTTATTTTTCCGTTTGTTCCACCAAGTCTTCTGGACGCACACCTACACGTGGGGCATCTGCGGGCACTCCGTGGGGTTCGAGGACACCTTTGGGTAGGTAAACTAGTTCGCGTAGTGGTGTAACCATTGGATCGTTTGTTACCTTATAGGGCAGACGACCTAGCGCTACGTTGTCATAGTTCAATTCATGGCGATCGTAAGTGGCAAGCTCATACTCTTCTGTCATGGATAGACAGTTAGTGGGGCAAAATTCCACACAATTACCGCAAAAGATACAAACTCCAAAGTCAATGCTGTAGTGGTTGAGTTTTTTCTTTTTGCTGGCTTTGTCATATTCCCAATCTACTACAGGGAGATTAATCGGACAAACGCGAACGCAAACTTCGCAGGCGATGCACTTATCAAATTCAAAGTGAATCCTACCGCGAAATCGTTCGCCAAGAATTAGTTTCTCGTAAGGGTACTGTACGGTAATCGGACGCCGCTGCATGTGGTCGAAGGTGACAGCAAGCCCCTGACCAATGTGACGCGCAGCTTGTACCGTTTCTTTGGCGTAATCACCAACTTGTTTCAGGAACTTTAGCATTTTGTGTCTATCTCTTTTGGATTTTGGATTTTGAATTTTAGATTTTAGATTCAATCTAAAATCTAAAACCTAAAATTGATTTATCCGCCAAAGGCGAAGGGAAAGGCTAGTTTCAGGGCGGCGGTTAATAGAAGATTAACCAAACCAACTGGCAACAAAAACTTCCATCCTAAATCTAACAGTTGATCAATCCGTACCCGTGGCACTGTCCAGCGCAACAGGATGGCAACAAACACTAGTAAATAGGCTTTGAACACGGTCATCGTGATCCCCAAAGCCGCAGTTACTATCTGGAACACGGGATTTAGTTCACTGACTCCCAGCCAACCAGCGATGAGGTTGAGGGGAATGGGAAAGTCCCAACCGCCCAGGTAGAGAATTGCTACTAGTAAGGAAGAAAGGATCAAGTTAACGTAGGAACCCAGGTAGAACAGACCGAATTTCATCCCTGAGTATTCAGTTTGATAGCCTGCTACGAGTTCTTCTTCGGCTTCGGGTAAGTCAAAGGGTAATCGTTCGCATTCAGCTAAGGCGGCTATCCAAAAGATCAGGAAACCGATTGGTTGTCGCCAAATGTTCCAGCCCAAGATGCCGTAGCCAGATTGCTGATTGACAATATCAACGGTACTGAGGCTGTTAGACATCATAGCGATCGCTAACACCGCCAGCGCCAAAGGAATTTCATAACTAATAGATTGCGCTGCTGCCCGCAAGCCCCCTAAAAGGGAGTATTTGTTATTAGATGCATAGCCAGCCATCAGCAAGCCAATGGGTTGAATGCTAGACAAGGCAATCCACAAGAATACGCCCATACCGACATTGCTAATAACGATATTCTGCCCAAAGGGAACGATCAGGAACGACAGAAACACCGGAATCACAACAATAATTGGGCCAAGGGTAAACAGCCAGGGGTCAGACTTGGCTGGTACTATATCTTCTTTAAATACCAACTTCAAACCATCCGCTACAGGTACCAGCAACCCAAAAGGCCCCTGATATTCTGGCCCAATTCGCTGCTGTGCGGAGGCAGAAATTTTCCGTTCTAGCCAAGTGGCAACTAATACCCCTACTGTTGCCCCAATCAGCATCAGTATCATTGGCAGTGGCATCCAAATCGCTTTGGCTGTTCCTGCTGGTATACCTAAATCCCGGAGGGATTCAATAAAAGTTCCTTGGATGTCAATTCCTGAATTCATGTTTCCGCTCTTTAAGACATGAGTCATGGTGAGTTACAACTATTAGTTGAATTAATACCTGTAAATTCACCCATTTTTAATTTTTGCCCAGATAACGCCCGATTGAAGATTTGTTGCTAATTCCCATGCCTAGTATATCGTTGGATGGTTTGACCACCCTGAAGCGAGATGAGAACTTCTACTTATGGTTGGCATTGAGATATTGAGTGGATGGGGGGCAAAGGGGCAG
>CAZZZY010001066.1:0-2095 GCA_964658545.1 uncultured Acetobacteraceae bacterium
CGTTCAAATCCTGCTTCTATTCTGCCATCGGCAATTAAATCTACTGCTAATTTTAATTGAGGGTCTTTTTGACGCAACGATTCATTGAGGTGTGCGGTTTTGATTCCTGCTTGCTGCAAGGATTTGAAGGGATTACCTGCCGATACTGCTGACAACTGCCGAGTGTCACCTACTAAAATCACCCTAGCAACTTCAAGGGTTGCCCGTTGTAGAAGTGCATGAGCATCTTTAGCACTGAGTAAACCCGCTTCGTCCACAATCCAGATTTGATTTGGTTCAAGTTCTCTTTCTGGTTCAGTAACCAAAAGCCTAGCCACAGTAAGAGATTGAATCTCTAACTCTTCACTCAAAACCTTAGCAGCAGAGGAACTGGGGGCAAAACCTTTAATGGTGTAACCAGCATTTGTGGCGATCGCTTTTAATTCCTTGAGAGCGAAAGTCTTACCAGCACCAGCTACCCCCTGCCATGCAACAAATTGGTCTTGTGTAGTTGCAGCTAATTCTACTGCTTGGCGCTGTCCGGCATTCAGTAAGGTGTTCTCTAACTGGCTTTCGACTACTTCCAGGTGGGAAATGGAGCCAAATTTACATTGACCTTGCTGCATCAAGTCAATCGTCGCTAACTCCCGCCGCACTGCTGTCATCGTCGTAAATTGGTCAGTCAATCCTGGTAAAGCGATTAACTCCTGATGCTCTCTAATCAAGGCTGCTGTTGCTGCTACATCATAAGCTAAACGTTCTTCTAGGATGAATTTTTCTAAATCCTCTTGTCTAAAGGCGACATTTCTCTCACTGCAATGTGCTAGAGCTAAATCCAAAACCTCTGCCAAACTTTTCTCATTGGCTAGTATATCCTGCCAATTTTCACCTGGCCTAACAAACCTAATCCCTAACGCCGCAGCTTCTTCTTTCCAGAATGCAACTAATTCTGATTCTGGTAGTTTTTGCTTGCGCTGGCGGGTATCATCCCAGATTTTCTCACGCTCTGCCCAACTTGAATTAGCCCCAGCAAGAGCGATTATTTGTTGCCGCCGCTTAGAAAATGTTTCTAAATCCTGTTCCTTAAATCCTTTGATCTCAAATTGCCCGTGTTTAAGGGGTTCTATTTCATACCCAAGTTTGAGTACTTCACGCGCCAAATAACTTTGATACGCCATTCCCAAGAATTTCTTATTGGCGAATATCTCATTATTGCCCAGGCTCAACCACCTACCATCTGGAGTTTGAGTCATATTCATCAACAAACAGTGAGTGTGCAGATGTGGGTCTAATTCCCGACTCTCGATGTGGTCAAACTGCGCCACGACCAAGTTACCAGTCTTCACCCTATGTCTCTTGTTATCGTCTGTGACTCTGGTGTAGGCGTAACGCTGCTCTATCAGTTGCAGCACTTGTTTCAATGCCTGATGATGGGCATCGATTAAACGAGTATCCCCACCAACCAAGGCCATCAAGCTCACGCTTTTGGGCGCTGAAAATGTACAGTCTAATGCTGCTCTGCGTTCAAATCCTTTCCCCTTGACTGCCCTGGCATTTAACTGTTCTTTACCATCAGGCGTAAGCCCCTCGATGATATTTTTAAAAGCTTCTTCATCATCGACTGCCCCTGACAACCCCAATTTAAGAGCCCCTTGACCACTCCAAAGCGACTTTCCTAGGTGATAGTAATTCTTGATGAAGTAGTTCACCGCCATCTCTGAGGACACGTTAGCCGATGTTAGCATGGCTCACCTCGAAAAAGGGGTTTACATAACTTAATACTCCTTCTATTCCACTGACAGAAATTCTGTTTATTTTCTCTGTTGGCAAGATAATCACCCTTGCAATAAGTATTGAAGTCAAAATTAATCCCCGTCATCAAACTTAGTGGTGCTTGATGGCGACTGAAAAGATTTTCGTGATTCTTGGACTTCAACTTTTTTCCCCAAGAGATAATTGATATTTAATATAGCAAAAAACTCGAGCATTCTTTCCGCCAAATATGGCGTACTGTGCGTCATCAAAAGATGGATTCCAGGGCTTGTGGTTCTTGAAGCTAATTACTAGATAATTGGGAGAATCCTTGAGAAAATTGGGAAGTATTGGGAAGTACTAG
>CAZZZY010001067.1:0-2094 GCA_964658545.1 uncultured Acetobacteraceae bacterium
AACACACCCTACATATACTTAGATTTTTTCAAAAATCAAATACTATTCCTATATTACCAAATCAAAGTTTAGTAATCGCCCTAAAGATGGGTTGCGGGTTCGATTTCAACCTCGGTGAAATGTTTTATAGCGGTTTCTATTGAGATGCGGTACAAGATTATATTGCGAAGCACGGCACTGCCGTGCCCTTACGGGTGTACCTTACCAGGTCGGAAATCGCTATATGGAATCCCAAATAGACATACATTTGCCTAATGGAGTATTACAACACTTGCAAAATGTGAAAGATTTTGTTAGTGCAAATGTTAACTCTTTAAATAACTCAGTACAGCAAGTTGGAGAGTCTTTGAAGGCCACAGCAACTACAAATACTGATAAAGCAATTGATACAGTTACGACAAGCTTAGAGCAAACTTGGCAAACTGCTGAGAAATTTAAAAGTACAACTTCAGAAGCAGTTAAAGGTGCAATGGCATCTTCTGTAAGTGATTGGCTGACACAACACCCGATATTTTTTAGGTTAATTCAAATACTAGGTTGGGCGACTAATCACCCAATTATTAGTATCATGATTTTGCTGTTTGCGATCGCTCTCATCTGGAGCATTATCAAAGCAATTGTCCGCTTGATTGAAACAGCTAGTTGGTCAATACTCCAAGTTCCGTTAAAATTGCTTCAGGCTTTGATTAAAGTTAGCCTTCTACCTCTAACTAAAGTTGGCATTTTTGCTGTTCAAAAAATGACAAGTACTAAAACAATTGAGAACTTCTCAGCTTTGCCACCTGAAAATTTTCAGGCAAATAAACAACAAAGATTAGTGGAAATTTCTCATCGTTTAGAAGCAATTCAAAAGGAACAAAATGAGCTTCTACAGGAAGCAGCAGACTTGATTGTTGACGACACAATTGATATATAAGAATCCTATATAGCCATTTTCAATCTGGTGGGGTACAGGTATGCAAACAGACCTAACCCCCTAACCCCCTTCCCGAAGCGGGAAGGGGGAAAGACTTGTTGCAAGTTATCACTTTGTCCCCTCGTCTCTCTCATCTCCCCACTCCCTACTCCCTACTCCCTAGCATAAACACTCATTGGTTCTTTAATAAATCGGGTGTAAAGATGCTTAAACGTAGACTTAATTACGCGAGGCATACCAAAATCGATAGGCATCAACTTGTCTGGTAGCTGCCAATCTTCTATTTTTAATAAGTCGGGGTTTAAATGCGGAAACTCTATATCAGCCAGTTCTGGACAAACTCCTAGCCTTTGGGAAGCTGCAACTGTGGGTACTTGTTCAGGAGGGACATTGAGGATTTCTACCATTGCCCGATCTAAGGCAAATATATCTGATGCGGCTGCTAAAATTCCCAGTTGGCGAGGTTCACCATTACTGGGGCCATTTCCTTCATGACCGATGATGCCATCTAATATGGTTAAGTTAGGGTTAATTGCTCTGGCAGTTTCTACTAACATTTCACCAAATCTATTTGCATCTTTTCCAGCTTCCATGTGCCACCAAGCTTTCATTTTACCAGGGACACAACCAAACAAATTTTTTACGCCCAGTGTTAATGTCAACTGGGAATGTGATTTCACTTTAGGTAAGTTAATCACTACGTCTGCTTCCATTGCTTCTTTAGAGAGTCGCAGATGGTTAAAATTGTCACTGATGGTTTGGTAACGCTGACCGTGAAAATCGATGATGGGAAGATCGAGTTCTTCTAAAATAGGCAGATAGCCATTTGCTATTGCTACGCCCTTGGCACTGCCAAAAGCAGGACTATCGCCCAAAAATGGTTTACCGCCAACCTCAATTACCATCTGGGCAATTTCATAAACTATTTCGGCACGAGTGATACACTCTTTACCGGGACGCGACCCTGTAAGTAGATTCGGTTTGAGTAAAACGCGATCGCCTTTTTTGACAAATGCTGCTATTCCTCCAAAAGGTTCCAGGAGAATGACTAAGGATTCTCGTAAAGCCTCTTGTTCGTAAGATGTAGCCCGAATAAGACTAACAGATGGTTTTTGAGTCTGCATGGATAGATTGGGGAATGGGGAATGGAGGCAGAGGGGCAAAGGGGCAAAGGGGCA
>CAZZZY010001068.1:0-2091 GCA_964658545.1 uncultured Acetobacteraceae bacterium
TAGGGGGTTAGGTCTATTTGTATACCTGTACCTCACTGGATTGAAAATGGCTATATCCTTCTGCAATTAGCAAAATTGCGTGTCCGTCAGGGTCTTTAACTAAACAACCCTTGCGATAAGGACTTCCACTATCAGTAAACTTCACAATCCGCGATGACACAAACTGTACCCCATTTTGTCGCAGGATCTCTACCGCCTGCTCAATGTTATTGACAACAAACTCAATTTGCATATGTGCAATATCGCAACTTTTCCAGTCACTCGGTATAGGACGACCTTTTCCAGGCACAAGATAGTCTAGTAATTCAATTCCTAAACCGCCTTGAGCAGGTCTCAGTGCTGTAATTTGGACTTTGGCTCCTGGTAAATTATCTAAGCGAGTTTGGGTTGCACGCCAGTTGAGACTGCGGCTATCGACTTGCATTCCCAGGAGGTCGCGGTAAAAGTGTAGACTCTGCTCGGTGTTAGAAACTGCGATCGCACTATGATCAATTCCCAAAAATAAGCGATTCGTGTTCTGATGCCATTTATCCTGTCCTTTATCGGCAGGAAACCAAATTAACTCTAAATCATGCCCATCAGGGTCTTTAAACTTAAAGGCGCGGACACCACCAGATGCTTCATTATCAGGTAGTATTGTCTGTGGTGCAACTGAAATGGGTTCAATAGGAAATGAACACACTTGTGCATAAGCGCGATCCATATCACTTACCACAATTGCTAGATGTTGAAACCAGATGTCATTACTTTGAGAATCTTTGGGGATGGGTTTTCCCTTAATGTTGAGATACTCCATCAACTCGATGAGTTCATCACCTAGTTGCAAGGTGATAATGCGAATTTTTGCCTCAGTCAGTCCTTCTAAGTCGCTGTAATCCTCTCCTTCAACTGTGATGTCGGTAATAAGTTCAAAACCAAGTGCTTCTTGATAGAAATTTAAAGAGCGATCGCAGTTTGTCACCGTTAATCCTATAGCTCGAATTCCTTGTACCTGTACATTAGTTTGATTAGGCATATTTGAGAAATCCTCCACTTACAATTAACGTTCTGTTAATAATAGATATTGGGCTTTGGGAAGAGAATAAATCTTTCACTTGCGCCTTTTGCCCTCTGCCTTTATTCGGTTAAAAAATTGCTTTATTGTCTAGAAAATGAGTGCTGTTGTCTTCATCCTTTCAATATCTTATTGTAACTCTTTAGATAGAGATACTACTTACTCCAGTAGCTAGAAGTGAATTGTCACTGTAAAGCTTTAGACTGATTCCAGAACCAATTAATAAATAAATTTAATGTTATAGATGTTTATTGATACTATTTATTGGAAATTTTCTAATATCACCGCGTAGATTAAAGAGAGCCATTTTATGCAGAGTAATTTATCACACAAGCCGACAATTGATTACTGGCATGTTTGGACTGACCATGACGGCATAAGTCACCAGTCCCGTTGCCAAATTCAGGACTTTATTGAGAAAGGCATAGCTCCTGATACCTCGCCCCAGTGGCTTTCTAAATTGAAGCAATCTGGTGCCACAATCACTTTTACTGTGTTACCTGTAGGATGGGTTGGCAACTGGCATGAAAACCCGAAGCCCCAGTGGATTATCCCTCTGTCGGGACGCTGGTTTGTAGAGACTATGGATGGGCAGCGAGTAGAGATGGGCCCTAGCGAAATTTCATTTGGAGAAGACCAGGGCACGAAAGCGGACGCGCAAGGTCATAAGGGTCACTTATCTGGAACAGTAGGCGATGCGCCAGCTGTTCTAATAATGGTGCAACTTGAAGAGGCTCCGACTATGGAGCAATCTTGTCGATTTAGCTGAAACAAAAAGAAGCCTCTCGCCGTTGCCGAAGGGAGGCGATGAGATGAATTTTTAGGCGGTGATAGCGACACGAGAAAACGAGTTTTCTGCCTTGGCGTTAGCCTCTGGCAATGTGAGAAGACCGCACTGCCTCGTCTACGTGTTAGGTAGCAATCGGGTTTTTAACGTGGTTGATTACCCTCCCACATCTCTATATTCCAATACGCTTGGGTTAAGGCTAAAACTCTCATTTTTTTTAACGAACTTTGGGGGTTTAAGTCCCCTGCCT
>CAZZZY010001069.1:0-2090 GCA_964658545.1 uncultured Acetobacteraceae bacterium
AGGCTTGAACGCATGTGCCTGTCTTTCAACAGGCCATTCAAATAGATGTCAGCGATGATGAATCGGTAAAGGCAGCCCGTGCCGAAATAGGCAAAAAAACTGAAGTGTTAGATGTGCTGATCAATAATGCCGGGATTAGCGGAGGTATACCGCAATCAGCAACTGATGCCAGTATAGACACATTTAAAAAGGTATTTAATACCAATGTATTTGGCGTAGTCAGAGTTACCCAGGCTTTTATGGATTTGCTGCAAAAGTCCGCCCAACCATGCATCGTAAATGTAAGTTCGAGTCAGGGTTCGCTTACCTTAAGCGACGATCCAACCAATCTGTATTACAACCATAAAGCAGCCGTGTACCAATCCTCAAAAGCCGCCCTCAATATGTATACCATCAACCTGGCTTACGAACTACGTGATACACCATTTAAAGTAAATGCGATTGACCCGGGTTTTGTCGCAACCGATTTTAACAATCACCGAGGAACCGGTACTGTCGAGGAGGCTGGCGCGCGTATAGCTAAATACGCCATTATTAACAGCGACGGCCCAACAGGAAAGTTTTTTAGTGAAGAATACAATCCAGAAACGGGAGAAATTCCTTGGTAGTTCCAAGGGGAGCATTCCACTTTTTATTTAGTGAGCAAAGATTAATCCATTGGTTATCACGCATTTGGTCAAACATAAATGCACCATTACCCCAAAGAACAATCGCAGGCTATGGAGGGGCGGTTGTAACAAGCGCACAGGGGAGGCGATCGCTTACGGTAGACGCACTTTCACAAAAGTACTCTACCGAGTTATTCACATCAATAGAGTATATTAATTTACTATAATCATCTTTTACCAGTATTCAGCTTATATTTTGACAACTATTTATACCTTTGTAGAATTACTGCAAATCTTGCCTACAGCGAGCGCATGAAGTCTTAATTAACCTGGCAGATAGTGCTGTTGACTGCTATTAACTTGGCGATTAAGAGAGACAGAATCAGCCGCAGATATACCAGAGAAATATCCGTCTTTTGAACCAATTGATGGTAACGCCATTTGTTTTACTTTCACCTTGTTTAGATATGCTTCTAACTCAGATTCTAGTTTTTCGTAGAGCGCTTGCACGATAATGGCGGGTACTGCAACCGATTCAATAGTTCCAGCAATCCCTTGATTTTTCTGTTGATCCCGATTCTCAAGAATCCTACTTACAAGTCTATTAGCAGCACCTAATTTAAAAGCATTTTTAAAAGCGCGATTGCCTTGAGCTTGTTTTGCCAGTCGTTCAATAGTTTGTTCAAGATACTCAAACTGAATTCGAGTAGAGACGATATTCACTTTTCGCCCTAAAATAATCATTTTAGACCCACTAGGGTAGTGTCTGGTGATAGCACAGCAGTAATTCCCCCAACAAACGCCACTTAGTAAAATAAATTTCCATGAGGTCATGCGTTTGAACTGACGAATGACTTCTTCTTCTAGTGGTTGAGGTGTCCAATCTTGAAGTGAGCCGATCGATAAATTGTGCCGGGTTAACATTTCTTGGGCTTTAGCTGCGGCGGCGCTTGCCTCTGCCTCGTTTGGAGATTGGCTAAGTGCGAATAGTTTTCTAATTTTGTCAGCGATTTTTTCTAGTTCTAACACCTGTGTCTGCATTCGTATCACTCAAGCAAGTTTTGAAAGGAAATATCTTTTTTAATATACTTGTGTAAAATGAAAAATGTAGCTAATTTTTATTCATACATAGCAAGCTTTGTAGCAATTATTCCTGCTAAAAATGGATATTCGTGATGAAGCCATGATTTTTGAAAATGATGATTCAGTCCATGCAGTCAATGAACTAGTGAGAAAAATCTCTATTAAAGAAACTCAGCTAAAAATAGCCCATGAGTCCAATCTCATTCACACTGCTGAAGTGTTGGAAAACCAACTATCCCAATTGCAACAAGAATTGGGAGATAATTCAGACACACAATTGCAGTCACTAATGAGCTTGTGAAATGCTTACGATGGTCACTAAGGTTTGTAGAAGTGTGGGCTACACCTACCCTAAAATATGACACTCCCATTTTGAAATAATGGTAATTGAATCGCTTG
>CAZZZY010001070.1:0-2080 GCA_964658545.1 uncultured Acetobacteraceae bacterium
CGTTTTGACCGGTGGCCTTCTTCATGATTGTTAAGACACTTCCCCCTAGTTCCCGACCGATTCAGGAGGACAGTCGCAACGGCACAAATCGCCGAGGTGAACTGGACGTTATTGATGTAGTGCCGAAAAATGGTACACCAAGCTTAGTTGTGCGCTCGCCAAGACTCTTAGCCGCCCAAAAGGTGAGGACAACAGCCGAACCTGAGACGCTTTACGATCCCGTGAGCATAGCGGCGCATTACCAAAACAGACCTTTGCAAGTTGTGCAGCGGATTTTTGCCGTATTGTGGCCAACTCTTTCCTTTGCTTTTGGGTTGTGGTCAGATAGTAAACGGGGAATTGTCGTCAAAAATGACCGTCGCCGAGCTACTCAGCTACGAGTATTGTTAACCCAACTGGGGCCTGCTTACATCAAAATCGGACAAGCTTTGTCTACCAGACCGGATCTGGTTCCTCCAATATATTTAGAAGAATTAACTAAGCTACAAGACCAATTACCACCTTTTCCCAACGAAATTGCTTACCAGTTTATCAGAGAAGAACTAGGCGCACCTCCAGAAGATGTTTACGCCGAACTCTCAGCCCAGCCAATTGCTGCGGCTTCCTTGGGGCAAGTCTATAAAGGTAAGCTAAAAACTGGTGAAGAAGTCGCCGTTAAAGTCCAACGCCCTGACTTAAGAGAGCGGATCACCATTGACTTATATATATTGCGTAATATCGCCGCTTGGGTGCAGAAAAAAGTCAAACGGGTAAGAAGTGACTTAGTTGGGATTCTCGATGAATTAGGCGATCGCATCTTTGAAGAGATGGACTACATCCATGAGGGTGAAAATGCCGAAAAATTCTTCGATTTATATGGTCACATAAAAGACATATATATACCGAAAATTTACTGGGAATATACCAATCGTCGCGTCTTGACGATGGAATGGATTAACGGTACCAAATTAACCCAGACAGCAGAAATTAGTGCCCAAGGCATAGATGCTCGTTATCTAATTGAAGTAGGTGTCCAGTGTTCCCTGCGCCAACTCCTAGAACATGGATTTTTCCACGCCGATCCCCACCCTGGTAATTTATTAGCAACGCCAGACGGTAAATTGGCTTATCTCGACTTCGGAATGATGAGCGAGATTAAGCCACCACAGCGTTATGGTTTAATTGAAGCGATCGTTCACGTCGTCAACCGCGACTTTGAAGGATTGGCAAAAGACTACGTTAAGTTAGATTTTTTATCACCAGAAACCGATTTAACACCAATCATTCCAGCTTTTGCCAGAGTCTTTGCTGATGCCCAAGGAGCTAGTGTTGCCGAACTTAACATTAAAAGCATCACCGATGAACTATCGGCTTTGATGTATGAGTATCCTTTCCGTGTACCCCCCTACTACGCCTTAATTATTCGCTCCCTCGTAACACTGGAAGGGATTGCAATATTTATAGATCCGAACTTTAAAGTCCTCAGCGAAGCTTATCCCTACGTTTCTAAACGCCTATTAACAGATCCAGCACCGCAATTAAGAGCATCATTGCAAGATTTGCTATTTAAAGATGGTAGATTTCGCTGGAATCGCTTAGAAAACTTATTACGTAATGCGCGTAATAGTCAAGGCTACGACTTCAACTTAGTGCTGAATCAGGGGATAGAATTTCTGTCATCTGAACGTGGTGCTTTCATCCTTGACAAGCTAGTAGATGAATCTGTTAACGGACTCGATGCTTTAAGTAAAAATGTTTTGCATAACTTCACCTCCCTATTGCGGGAACGAGTTGGATTGACAGCAGTTAATGAAACTCCAGCAGCGACAGTTGAGCAACAACAAACCTTGGAGCATATCAAACATATATTAGGTATTCTCCAAGAAACACAAGGCTTTGACCCACTGCAACTTGCGTCCCAAATTTCCCAGTTATTGGTAAATTCAGATGTACAACGTTTGGGTCAACAAATTGCCAATCGCTTCACTCAAAAGGCTGTAGCCAGGTTGATTCGGCAATTATTGGCAGCCTAGCAAAAGTTATGATTTTATGAAAAAAGTAAAGGTTCAAAACCGTACTTCGTCCCGCTACGCTAACGCCC
>CAZZZY010001071.1:0-2073 GCA_964658545.1 uncultured Acetobacteraceae bacterium
CGGACTGGGAGAAAGTCACGCCTGAAATAACTTTAAGGAGATATCACTACGCACTAAGAGTGCAAACGTGGTGAGCCTAGGAACCTGAGTAATCAGGATATTAAAACAGTGATGTTTTAAGAATCTCAGTCACTTTAGGGCTGAGAGTGTCAAGCTAAGTTCAGTCTGATTTGCATTATCTTCTGTGGACAGAAACCGCGAACCGTTTATTAGTCTGGCACTTTACCACGCCTTTAAATGGTCAGTGGTCAGCCCCATGCTTCATGCTTACTTTCGGGGCCAGATTTATGGTGCGGAAAATGTTCCCCAATCAGGGCCGTTGTTGATAGTCAGTAATCACGCTAGTTACTTTGATCCGCCCATTGTCTCCAACTGTGTACGTCGTCCAGTGGCGTATATGGCTAAGGAAGAGTTATTTAATATCCCCATTTTGGCGCAAGCGATTAAATTATACGGTGCTTACCCAGTGAGTCGAGGAAATGCCGATCGCAATGCCATCCGTTCCGCCCTAGAATATCTCAATAACGGTTGGGCTGTCGGTGTTTTTTTGGAAGGTACTCGCACCCCAGATGGTAGAATTACAGACCCCAAAAGAGGCGCACTGCTGCTGGCGGCGAAAGCAAAAGCCCCAATATTGCCAGTAAGTGTTTGGGGTACTGAGGCGATTTTACAAAAAGGATCTTCCCTACCTCGCGCAGTTCCCATCACTGTGAGAATTAGTAACTTGATTGATGCTCCCAGTTCCACTAATAAAGAAGAACTGGAAGCGTTGACACAAAAATGTGCAACGGTAATTAACAAGATGCATGATTTAGGACGATGAGTTAGACAAATTCACATATATGCTTTGAGCTTTGTGTTTAAATAGTCCGACAGAATTAATTACACAACATTATTGCGATTGAAGCTTTGCCTACAGGAAGTCCGCCTCCTTGGACTAGGAAAACAAGGCGCTTAAGCGCCTTGTCTGAAACCCACGAATGTGGGTAAATTTTCGTGTAGACGCGGTTTCTAACCGCTCTTTTAACGTTAGACCTGAGTTGCTGACTGCAAAATTATAGACGACCGATGTTAGTCAGTCCTAAAACGATACCAATGCCGATAATATGACCAAAAGCCATCGCACCAACGAATGTTGGAATACTGATCGGCAGGATAGGGAACTTGGGGCCAACTAGGGGTTTTTCAATCCTAGTACTCAGTAAAACCACTACTAAGCTACTGATGCTGATGATGATCCCGACTGTAGGATTCCACGCAGGTGTTGCGGGAACAGATGCAGCTGCTGCTAGCAAAATAGATGAAATCAAGCTTTTGTCTCCTAAATGAGAAAGTAAATGTAGACCTACAAGATTATAAAATTACCAAGGCCCAAAAGTTTTTTAGATAGTTTAGACTTTTCAGATGATTAATTAATTTAAATAAATTTGTCAGGTTTTCATGCGCGTTAAGATTTGCGGCATCACTCAACCACAGCAGTCTATAGCGATCGCCTCTATGGGCGCAACGGTACTAGGATTTATTTGTGTGCCAACCTCACCTCGCTACGTGACTACATCCCAAATTCGGGCAGCAGTGGCAGAACTCCCGGCAGGTATTGACACAATTGGGGTTTTTGCCAACGCTAGTATCCCTGAAATCATCCAGATAGTTGTTGATTCTGGGTTGACTGGTGTCCAGTTGCATGGAGACGAATCACCAGATTTTTGTTACCAATTACATCAAGAGTTACCCAATACCGAAATTATTAGAGCATTAAGAATTCGGAGTCTTGAGCATCTTGACACAGCAGTTGATTACACAAAATACGTAGATACTTTACTACTTGATGCCTACCATCCGCAACAACTGGGTGGTACTGGTAAAACTTTAGATTGGACGATGCTAGAACAATTTAGCCCTAGTTGTCCTTGGTTTTTAGCAGGAGGACTAACAGCCGATAATATTGTGGAAGCCCTGAGTCAGGTTAATCCTAGCGGCATTGATTTATCTAGTGGTGTGGAACGGACACCTGGAGATAAGGATTTAGATAAAGTAGCCAAGTTGTTTAAGAAATTAGGGAGTAGGGAATGG
>CAZZZY010001072.1:0-2068 GCA_964658545.1 uncultured Acetobacteraceae bacterium
CTTGCTGGGCATGGATCTTGATGAAAAAATAGGCTACATTAAAAAACGCCGAAACATCAAAAACAACAAGTTTATTAAATAGCTGTCCATTATGAGTTGCTTCGGAAAGAATTTGCAATAAAACAACAAAGAGTCCCAAAGCTTCATCTTTTTCAATAAACTCATCTCGTAAATCCACGATAATTAAGCGACCAGGACGAACAGAATCAGTTAAGCGACGGGTATCATTAATGTATTCAGCCGCAAATTCTAATCTAGTTCTGGCTAAATCTTTTAGGTGATCTGATAGAGAAGAGTTTTCTACACCTCGAATAATTTCTTGAAGTGTTAGTTGCTCGCGCAACTTTCTCATAATTTGGTTTACTTGACGCAAATACATACTTTGACTACCAACAGCACCCATCAAAAACCTCCAGTGTGTAGCTTTTAGTTCTGATGCTGCAAAGGTAAGAGGAAGAACTTCTATATTTGGGTACTCAGCTTTTCTTTCTTCAACTTTTGAAGCGGGAACGAGGATCACAACATCTTTAAGCGCAGCTGGTTCTGCCCCAAATCTTTCACGCAACAAAGTTACTTGAGCAGACTCGGAATTGGGTGAAACCATTGAAGTAAACTCAGGTTTGTAATCTTGGGTCGGACTGTAATGAAAAATTACGGTTGCTAAAGGGCTTGGTAGAATGTTGATATTTGAAATAGGCATACAAGCCATTTCAACAATACTGCCTAATGTGTAACTTTTTCCTGCTCCTTGAACTCCAAAAAGGCTGATAGTGTGAGTTTGATTCAAGTCTAAGGCAACCTTACGTCCAGATGTTTCTCCTAGAATTCCATACTGAGGGGTTAGAGATTGAACGCCAAGCATTACATCATAAACTAGTTCATTTTTAGGTGCTTCATCAGTTTCAACATTTAGTGGTAAAGGTGAGGCAAGATTCTCTGGTGGCTGTGATTTAAGAACTTCAACACATTTTAAGACATCCTGAACCTCTTGTGTTTCTTCATTGTTTATTGCGGAATCTTCTATCTTTTGATTGATATTTGAGGAGATTTCGTAAGAATTTATTGATGAGTAAACTACTGGAGTAGAAGTTTCAGGATGTTCTTCTTCTAAAAGAATACTTTGTTGCTCATCCGTTATCAAATCATCCCAAGTTGTAGAACGTTCCCTTGATGGGACAAGAAAAGCGGCTGATATCAAACGAGGGATCGAGTCTGTAATATTCCTTTGCTGTGATTCTTTTATAATATCTTTATCCTCAGAAGATTGAGCGATCTTTACGTCAGGTTTTGCTAAAGCGATCAATTCTTTAATTAAATCAATACCAATACGATGATATTCAATCCCTTGGTCAGATTCCGGTGGTTCTGTGCCTGATTTTTCAAAATCAAAAACTAGCGCACTACGCGTAAATTGAAGTGTGTAACCATCTTCTAGTGTTGTGATTAAAATTCTTGCTTCTTCTGCGGCATCCTTCTCAATTACTTCATAGCGTAAAGCTCGTTCTAAGTAAAATTCAAGTAGAGTGGCAAATTCACGAATTTTTAATAATATGTCTGGTCTTGGCTGTGCCTCAAAGTGTAAGCACAAAACGTTTTGAGATTGATTAATTTGTTCGGCTATTTGCTCTTTTAATCGATTGAAACTGCTAATACTTCCTACCTGGGCATAGCATTTAACTTCAACTAAGTTGCAAACTATAGTTCGAGTTTTAGCATTGAGATCAAAAAGCGCTAAATCTGTACGTTGCAAACTGACTGAGTTACCTAATTCATCTGCTTGCTGCTTCGCTTTTTGAAACAATTCTACATGGGCATCCAGAGGAAGTATAATTTGGTTTGATAATGCTCCTTGGTACTGCAAAAATAGACGAGCTAAAGCTAGTCCAAGAGCTTCTGCTTGTTGATTAGCAGATGAGATTAGTTTTAATGCTAGTCGTCCAGAGAGCGATCGCAGCTGTTCAAGAATAACCCCTGCATGACTTCCTTCAGCTTTAAGTCCATGTTGCTCTAAAACTTGCGACAAAACTGATTCCAGTTCTGATAAAGAACGCGAAGTAACGACCAATCG
>CAZZZY010001073.1:0-2054 GCA_964658545.1 uncultured Acetobacteraceae bacterium
CTTTAATTTGGATGTTCTTAGGATTTGTAATAATATCTTTAGGACTCGCAGGACGGACATTTGGCTTGAGTTTGATTAAGCCTGATTCTTCCAATACTTTTAAAGCGCGATGAGCATTGCTAACATCATCAGGAATGCTGACAAGGGCTTTATTCGGCACATCTTTGAGAGACTTATATTTTTTAGAAAAAATTCCCACTGGATTCAAATGAATTTGAGGAGTAAAGGCATACATCTCGAAATTATGTTTCTTGCCATAGTCTTCCATAAAAGGAATATGTTGGAAATAATTGGCATCAATTAGCCCATCTTTCAAGGCAGTGTTATTCTGCACAAAGTCATTAAAAGTAACTGTTTCAATATCTAGCCCAGCTTCAGGTGCTAAATTCTTTTTGACAAACTCTAAAATTTCTCCGGCTGGAACTGGTGTTACACCAACTTTGATTTTGTCTTTGACTCCAGTTGTAGATGTATTCCCAACTGGGGCTGTTGATGGATTTACAGTTGTATTACTCGCAAAATTATTTTGAGACAAACTACAGCTAGAAAATACTGTAGAAGCTGTAAATGATGTCAATGCTATTAAAAAAAAACGACGGTTGGTCTTGATGGTGAAAATCATGCAATCGCCTACTTTAATAAACAGAAATGTGAAAATATATTACTACTTATTAATTAGAAAATACTACTTTTTTTCAGAAAACCAGTTGTAAACTTTATCTTTAACATCAATTTTTTTAGGAATAATTTTAAGTTTATAGAAAGTATCTGCCATGCTTTGCAATCCACTCAGAACTTCATCTGTTATAGGTAATACCTCACGTTGACCACCACGCTCTTCTACAGTTTCCATTGCTTTTAGATCAATTTTGTACAGCTTAGAAAGGAGTTTAGCTGAATCCTGATAGTTTTTTAGTTTTAGTAGATAAAATATGATAGAAGTTAAATTTTAAAATGGTAGTATTATCGGCGACTAAATTGAAAATTTTTGGATAGTATCTAAAAATAATTATTATAACAGTTAGCTAGTCTAAATTAAATATTAATAAAGCTATTTTGCCATCATAAATATTACTAATTTATTAACAAACTAGTAATATTTAAAATTGTATAAAGCTAGCATTTTGTAAGTAATAGAGTTACAAAATTTAGAATTCATAATCAGATATTAAAGAGTTTCTATCTTCTGCCTCCTTCAACATAAATCAATCATTCACACTCACAAGTTTGGGTAGTCTAGATATAGGGATATCCAAGAAATAAGAAAGAACTTCTTGCCGCCAAGTATCATAAAGTACTGGCAAATCATCAATTTCAATACCAATAGCTTTTTGACTCAACTGCCAATGATCTCGAAGGTAAGGATTGCGTCGGCGTTGACCTTCTTCATCTGCTTCTATGACTTGTGCGATCAAATCCTCTTTCTCGGCGGGTGAAGCTCGATCAAATTTGCGTTGCCACCAGTCTACAACTCCCAGGCGGTGGACTGCTTCATCTGGCAGGATTCTTTCTGCCGCAAACTTGGCTGAGTCTGGGTCGTTGATTTCGCTGGTACGGCTATTGATGAATAACAAAGCTACAATATGAAGTTCGTAATGCAACTCAAATGCTAAAAAGCCTTGCCAATTACGAATAGGTAAATCACCCATATAATCCCAATGCTTCTGCACCTGCTTTTGGATATCCTCAATTGGATCATGTCCTGATATAGCCTGCGCTCTTAAACGAGTATTTTGAGCGTGTGCGCCATCATCACCGATTTGTCTACTCAAAAATAGCTGTAATTCTGGGTCAGCAAAGGAGTCAATTATCTTAGCGCAGACTTGCACAATAAACAGGTCATGGGCTGCACCAGCTACACGGAAGCGGTAGAAATTCTCTCTTTCCTCATCAGTTTTCGGCGTTCTAGGTTCTTGCGATCGCTTTTTCGGAATGTGAGGGGCGTGTTTCTCAAGCAGTTTGTCAAAAATTTCCAGTTCTAAATCAGTAGTCCAAGCTGGACGAGTAAGTATTGCTGTCATAAGTTTCCTTTGGGTAGTGGAGAACAAATCAAT
>CAZZZY010001074.1:0-2054 GCA_964658545.1 uncultured Acetobacteraceae bacterium
TATCCCTTTCCCCTTTACCCCTTACCCTTTACCCGACTTCTGCAAGAAGTCTAGTATATGCTCTACTCTACGGTTTGAGTAGCTTGAGATGGTTGGAAGCGATCGCTAACTCTATCAAATTGATAAAAGGCTCACTACAAATGTTTCCACAAGAGCTAACTTATACTCTAACTCGCCAATTTCCCAGTATTCTTTTGTTTGTAAGCAACTCAAAACCAAATAAGAGTCCTATAGGTCTGAGCATCTCTCTTACGTAGTCGCTGCTATTTTCATGAAGACTGTCCAAGGTAACAAGACAACCTCATACATTTCAACAAGACCAAGAAACTAAATGTATCCTTAATACTCCACTTTCTCTTGATTTTTTTAAAATCAACTCTTTCGTTCTCAGTTACTTTTAATAGAACTCATGAGCAAATCAACCCTTTACATGAGATGCTGGTTGATGATTAGTGAGTTTTACCAATGTCTGTTATTTCTGGTGTCACTGTTACCGTTCCCGCCACAACTGCTAATTTGGGGCCTGGTTTTGATTGCATCGGTGCAGCTTTAAAGCTGTATAACGAGTTCAAGTTCACTCGCCAAGAAGGTGGGTTAAGGATTCATGTCACTGGTACGGAAGCTGAACGAGTCCAAACTGATGAGAGCAATCTCCTCCATCAAGCGTTTGTCAAGTTCTATCAACATATAGAGCAAACGCCGCCGGGTGTGAAAATAGAGATTAAGTTAGGTGTCCCACTGGCGAGGGGTTTGGGTAGTTCGGCCACAGCAATTGTTGGCGGGTTAGTTGCTGCTAATCAACTTGAGGGTGCAACTCTGTCTCAGTCGCAGGTGATGGAGTTAGCGATCGCAATGGAAGGACATCCTGATAATGTAGTTCCAGCTTTGTTGGGAGGATGTCGTCTCGCTGCTAGCAGTGGCACAGCTTGGGAAATTTGTGATGTTCCCTGGCATAAAGATATTGTACCAATTGTGGCTATTCCTAATTTTGAACTTTCCACTTCAGAGGCGCGGGGCGTTCTTCCAACTGAGGTGAGTCGTGCTGATGCGATTTTCAATACGGCACATTTGGGGTTATTGTTGCGCGGCTTGGAAACTGGTAACGGACAATGGTTAAAGACAGCTTTACAAGATAAGTTGCATCAGCCCTATCGCAAAGCTTTGATTCCTGGTTACGATGCTGTCAACATCGCCACCGTTAGTGCTGGTGCTTATGGTATGGTAATTAGTGGCGCGGGGCCGACACTTTTAGCTTTGGTGGATAAGTTACACTCAGAGGCAGTAGAGGCGGCAATGTTAGCTGCTTGGCAAGAAGAAGGAATTACAGCCCAGGTGCGATCGCTTTCTCTCGATATCCAAGGCACAAAAAGCTTTTAATATTTTATTCAGCACTTAAAACTCGGTTTATGGAGCAAATTCAGGCTGAAATGGCGGCGCTTAACTCTCAAATTCAGATTCTCCTAGAAGAACGCGCTGCACTCACTATTAATAATGTCATCTCTGCCGAGAATGATTCACCCCAGGCAATGGTTGAAGCATATCGCCGCCAAGCCAGGGAAAATGCCCAATTATCAGTTGAACTCCAGGGCATCGATGCCGTGATCGCCGCTTTGGAAGTCCAGATCAAACAAAAACAAGGTAAGTTAGTGCGATCGCAAGTTAAATCAAAAGAACTTATCCAACAGCAGCACCTAGAGGAAGCGAAAGAAGTAGCACAGGTTCATGCTCAACGCATTAATCAACTGGCTGGGGAATTGGCGCTAGAAGTCCGCCTCCTGAAACGTTGTGCCAATGAGTTGAGTCCAATGTATTGGCGGATTTATTACAAACCCTTCATTACTGGGTTCAAGACAATCTCCGTTCCTTATGTCTGCTCTGATGGAGAAGTGTGGACAATTGTCAACCGGATTGTTTAATGATCAGCCCGAAGTACCTCTACTTACAGTTTGAACTCTCTCCTAAGAGGAGAGAGCTTTGAATCTTACTCCCCAACGCTAGTAAGGAAGGGGCTGTTCTTGTTAAGTCTATATATAAATTAAAGTTCGTAGTTGGCG
>CAZZZY010001075.1:0-2053 GCA_964658545.1 uncultured Acetobacteraceae bacterium
GTCACGGCGGAAATAAGCCACCCATTTAAAATCGCTAGACATCCTACAAAATCAGGGTTCTTTCTTTTTACTTTTGCCTTGTTGTACTAGCAACTTGGGTTACTATATTGTGGGATTTATTGCTGTTGGGGTGTTAATGTCTGTTTTAGATAAATATACTGTTATTGCTCCTGTTAGCCTGAGCATCGCTTTGTTCATTACCAGTTGCAGCGAAAATAAAGTTTCCCAGTGTCAGCGACTGATTCGAGTTGTGAATGCCGGAACTTCTCTGATTGATAAAAATAAAGGAACGCAAGTGATCACCAGCATACAACTGTCTAAAGATTTAGAATTTGTGACTAAATCCATTGGAGAACTGAACTTAAAAGACCCCAAGCTGAAAGAATTTCAAAGCGGTTTTGTCAATATTTTTCAGAATCTCAGCCAAGCGATTGCTAAGGCAGGTAATGCACTTGCTGCGACCAAGACAGCAGAAGCTTCGGCATCGGGTAGGGAAAAAATCCAAAAAGCTAGAGTCGAAATTGATTCAACACTGACAACAGCAGCTACAACTGTTGGCAAGCAGTCAGATACCTTAGTGAATGAAATGAATAAGTATTGTAGCCAGCCAGATTAACAATTCAAAATTCACGCATTCAAACATTTTAGACAATTTCAGACAGGGATTTAAACCCCGACTGAAACTGGGGCTACCTGTAGAGGTAGGGGTCTTAAACCCTTTTATTTACGATAATTCCAATTTAATTTACAATGTCACGGTACTTTGAAAGAAGGGGAGACACTGCGTGAACCCGCCCAACGTAATGGCTCCCCAAAACCGCGCTGACTCGTCTTTGCGTTTTTTTTCAGATTTACTTGTTAGGCTGAGGAGTTAGCCGCAGATAGGGTTTGACTTCCTGGTAGCCTTTGGGGAATTTCTCTTTGAGTACTTCTGGATCTTTGAGTGAGGGGACAATTACGACATCCTCACCGTCTTTCCAGTCGGCTGGTGTTGCCACACTGTAATTATCAGTCAATTGGAGAGAATCAATCACCCGCAAAAGTTCATCAAAGTTGCGTCCTGTACTGGGGGGGTAGGTGAAAGTAAGACGGAGTTTCTTATTGGGGTCAATCACGAAAACCGATCGCACTGTCACCGCAGCATTAGCATTGGGGTGGATCATGTCGTAAAGGTCAGAAACCTTGCGATCTGCATCTGCCAAAATTGGGTAGTTAAGGGTGGTGCTTTGAGTTTCTTCAATGTCTCCCACCCAGCCTTTGTGGGATTCTACATTATCAACGCTGAGTGCGATCGCTTTGACATTGCGCTTGTCAAATTCTGGTTTGAGCTTGGCAACTGTGCCGAGTTCTGTTGTGCAAACAGGTGTAAAATCAGCAGGGTGAGAGAACAGCACAACCCAGCTGTCACCTGCCCATTCGTAAAAATCGATGTCGCCGTGTGTTGAGGCTTGCGTAAAGTTGGGTACTGTATCACCTAGACGGAGAGCCATGAGAGATTCCCTGTAGTTAGAAAGGCATATATATTCTAATATGCCATCATGACATAAAACCCCGATTTCCCAATCGGAGTTTAGCGGTTTGAAACAAAATTTTAAGTTGTCAGCACTCTCGGATAAAAAACGAGCGGTGAGAAACCTTGATCGGCACTACTGGCTGATTGTCGGCAATAACGATAGCGGGAATTTAATGAAATGATTAGGGTTTGAAGCTTTTTTCCTTGACCGGC
This sequence comes from uncultured Acetobacteraceae bacterium, assembly GCA_964658545.1. Lineage (GTDB taxonomy): Bacteria > Cyanobacteriota > Cyanobacteriia > Cyanobacteriales > Nostocaceae > Nostoc. Next base: position 1,727 of record CAZZZY010001075.1, read on the forward strand.
AAAGACTCATGATACAAGCCCCTAAATTTGTTTATGGGGAATAAATCAGTTTAATGCAACAATTTTTCTGTAGAGCGATCGCCAAAGCTAAACCCCACATCCTCAAACTCATCATACCTGTAGAGGTGGACACACCTAGCGAGTTTGTGGGTAGATTTCAGGGCGACCTATCCTTATAATGGCAGCCGCAAGGGTGAAGTTGTTGATGATGGCTATAAGGTCATTGATTTTACTCAAGATGGACTTTTTTAGAAACTACTTGCCAAACTCACAAAATCGGTTCTTCAGTACCTAGTATGCTAAATTAATAGTTAAAATGCCAGTTAA
>CAZZZY010001076.1:0-2042 GCA_964658545.1 uncultured Acetobacteraceae bacterium
TTTCCCTCTCAGCTTTAAAAAGCTGAGTTTCCCACATCCCGCGAGGTTTTATGAAATTAGCGCTCAATCGTCAGCTTAGGTAATCGTTGGCGATCGCTAATCTGTATATTCACTCCGAACGATAGGCAACGCGGAGACTTTGGACTAAAATCACCAGAGATGCGATCGCCATCAATCCGCCCCAAAACCAGTAAGGTAAAAGCAAATATCGCTGCATTTGCGCTGTATCAGAGAGTCCAAGGGGGCCCGCAGAACTACTAAATAGATAATCGAGTTGATGGTACGTACTCACACAAGCTTGTACACCCAGGAATTGAATGGCAAACCCCTGTGCCCAGCGAGGTGCTTTCAAAGCTATACCCAAGATTATTAAACCCAATAAGGGAATTGCCACCAATCCAAACCAGGAACGTATCCAAATCAATGTGGAAAATAGCAAAAAACTTCCTAATATTTTTAAACAGAGGGTTGCTGTTGCAAAACTGCGGGAAGCCAGAAGCAAAGCTGCGCCGGCAAGAGGTGGCCCCATTGGGCCTGCGGCTGCGACTATTGCCGGGCCTATGGGCCCCAATGACGACTGGATGCCATAAGTTGCAACACCGGAACCATTGCTAAAAATCTCTAATTTCTGAAACTGTCCCCCTAATAGGAGTGCCATTAAGCCGTGACCCATTTCATGAAACCAAGTTGCCAGAATTGTAAATGGGTATAAGATATAATCACCTCCTGGCAGTTGCCATAGTAAAGCAGTTGCGATCGCTGCTGCAATTAGCCAGGTTAGCCCCATGCGTTCAACAACTGGCGGGGCTTCTTTGGTGAGTAAGGTTTCTAAATTTTTACTTGGTTCCTTCATAGGTCACTCTTTTTTAGATTTTAAATTTGAGATTTTCTGGAGAATTGCAAATCAAAAATTGGCAGTGTATTTTTATCCATCCTAATGTAATTATTGAGGTAGTGGAGTTACTGGGCAATGCAACAATTCGCACCTCGAAGCGACGGCTATAAACTATGGCGCTATCAATGAACAACATAGTTATCCGTCGCTTGTCTGATGCGGTGCATTTGTTTCTCCTCCAAATTAAGGATGCCGGAGGATGGGCAGAAAATGCTTAGACTGATGTCACAATTGATGGAGAATCAGTTAAGCAAGTTGAAAGAGGAATGTCATTAAGTCTCCTTTACCCAAACTGATGCGATCGCCTGGTCGCAATCGATGACGATTCCCCGGTAAGAGCGGCAAATTATTAATGTAAGTGCCATTAGAACTTCCCACATCTTCTACATAGTGAGCGTCTCCCTCAATGCGAATATCTGCATGAATCCGCGAGACAACTTCTGAATTGGGAAATCCTGAAACGTCTATATCTGGGGGGATTCGGTCATTGGGCTTGCCGATATGAATCACAGAGAGATTTTGCGGCAATTCAATTAGGCGATCGCTTTGAAGGTGGATTAACCGCGCTGTAACCTGCTGCAATTGCGTTCTGGCAACAGTTACAGTTGGTGTTGGTGCTACTGGCGGGGGTAGTTCAGCTTCAGAGGGTGGCGCTGGTTCCAACGGTGGTGGAGTAGGAATACTTCGTTCAAAGACTACGGGTTGAGCTGCGACGGTTGGCGCTGGTTCTGGGGGGCTGCTTTCTGTAACAGCCACCTGTGGCGGAGCGACTGGGGGAACTGCCACCTCTGTTGCTGGTAAAGATGAACTGGGGGGATGGGAGTTAGTAGAACTGCCTATTCCTAAAGCATCTGGTTGTAAAAGTTCTAACAGTGGATCGGGTGGAACTAACGGCGGTACTTCCACAGGAACATCGGGAGTAACTGTTGTAGCTACCGCAGTATGAACGTGTGGAACTCCTGCCGAGTGAAGATTGTAGCCACACTGACCACAGAATGCAGCATCTGCCTGCACAGTTGCCCCACAACTGGGACAGCTAGTAGTCGCAGGTAACGGTGTATAGCAAGCTTCACATTGGACAGCGCCATCAGGGTTGGGATGATTACAATTAGGGCAGACGATCATCGATATTTAGCCTTTGTTCAAG
>CAZZZY010001077.1:0-2038 GCA_964658545.1 uncultured Acetobacteraceae bacterium
GGTTTAATTTCTGGGTCAATTTCTGCAAAAGTATAGAAAATTAGATACTGTAGTGGCGTGTCAAGGCTAAAATGTTGCAAAAAAATTGTAGGTTGGGTGGAGCGGAGCGCAACCCAATAAAAGTCTAATGCACAATTTTTTTGCTTGCCAGCCCACTACATATACTTAGATTTTTTCAGTAATCCGATTTGATTCCTATATGTGAGGTAGCAGATGATTCAATCACAAGCAAGCTCTTTTGATGCAATTAGTCCAACAGCTTTGATGGTAGCTTATACTAGGCAGTTTACTGATATCCCTTATGGCAAGGAATTAGCTCAATTAGTTAATGCCGAAAGCTTCATGGAACAACTGCAACAAAAAAAATTAAGTCAGCCGAGTGAAGTGTCTGTTCTTGTTGAAGCTCGTTACAAAGCTGTTAATCAAGTAATATCTCAACACTTGCAATTTGAGACTACCCAAATTATCGAGTTAGCATCTGGATTATTGCCTCGTGGTATGGCAATGTCTCAAAATCAAAATATCACTTTTGTTGAAAGTGATTTACCTGCAATGATTAGTCAGAAGCAGCAACTCGTAAAACGATTGATTGGAGAACGGCAGAATTTGTATTTTGAAGCAATTGATGCTACTAATCAACCTAGTCAGTTTCCTTTGAACGTAAATTATTTACATCAAAATCAACCTGTAGTTGTTTTATGCGAAGGATTGTTAACATACCTAACCTTAGCAGAAAAGCAAAAAGTGTTTGCTAATGTTCGTGAGATACTGCGAGTTTACGGCGGTGTATGGATTACACCTGACCTAACCACTTTTGATGGCTTGAATCAACTACGGCAAATTAGTCCTGGGTTGCAAAGACTCAATCAAACTGCAAGTAATGTCTCAGGTCGAGCTATTAATAATTATCACTTTGAAAACATCGGCCATGTGAAACAGTTCGCTGATGAACAAGGGTTTGATATTAAAGAATATAGTATGCTCGAAGTGATGAATCAAATTACTTGTTTAAAGCCTTTAGGGATTGATCCAGAGGTTGTTAAATCAATGTTGGCTATTGGCTCTACTTTTGTTTTAACTAACTGCTTTTGAAGTATTTCGTGACCGTTTGGTCAAATTATGGTTCAAATCATAAGGGAGAAATTGAGGGTATGACAAATATTGCATTGATTGTTGGGGCTGGTAGTGGACTCAGTGCCTCACTAGCCCGTTTATTGGCAAAAGAAGGCTTTACTATTGCTTTAGCAGCGCGACAAATTGATAAGCTCAAAGCATTATCTGATGAAATCGGAGCCGTCAGTTTTACTGCTGATGCTTCTCAACTAGATCAAGTTGAACAACTATTTACAGATGTCGAACAAAAACTAGGAGTACCAACATTAGTTGTGTATAATCCTAGCTGGCGCGTTCGGGGTTCATTTGTGGAACTTGACCCAGCCGATGTTGCCAAAACACTAGAAATTACTGCGTATGGTGGCTTTTTAGTAGCACAAGCGGCGGCAAAACGTCAGTTAACTGTGGGTGGGGGAGCGATCTTTTTTACAGGTGCTTCCGCCAGTGTTAAGGGTTATCCTCAGTCTGCACCGTTTGCAATGGGTAAATTTGCTTTACGGGGTTTGGCTCAAAGCATTGCCCGTGAATTGGCTCCTCAGAATATCCATGTGGCGCATTTTGTGATTGATGGAGGAATTCGTTCTGCTACCCGAATAGAACCAGACGATCGACCAGATAGTTTACTTGATCCAGATGCGATCGCTCAAACTTATCTCAGCATTCTCCGCCAACCTCGCAATGCTTGGACTTGGGAAGTTGAATTGCGTCCCTGGGTGGAAAAATTCTAATGAGTAAAAATGAAGTATTGGGCTGCTTACACTATAAAGAAATTACTCAATTGTCTCTAACTGTTGCAATACCTGATTTATAGACAGCACCGGAACCGAGGCGGTAAAAAAGTCAGCATCACGAGTAATGATCGCATCTAAGCCATGAACTAATGCACACGCAATCTGTACCGCATCTTCAAAATCTGATGTAGCCG
>CAZZZY010001078.1:0-2031 GCA_964658545.1 uncultured Acetobacteraceae bacterium
ATAACGAGAAACTAACTCAGAAATTATCGGCTCTTTGTAATAAGATTTTAAGACGCACAGTTGCAGACGCAATCGATTGGTTTGACCCAGAGAAATCCATTGTTGAAATTGTTCTTGCCATTGATTCGTCAGCCATGCAGAGTCTTTGGGACTCAGTTTGCTAGCTGGATTTGGGAAAGGTAAAGAGTTCTGGTTGGGTTGAATGTGGTTAGCGATCGCTAATTCCAGTAAATTCACTCCCAATCCTTGCAAGTAAGATAGGCTATTTGTCAGTTTTTGGGGATTTCCTGAAAGTTCCAAATCAAACCAGCCATCGCTGTCACTATCGGATGTCAAGGATGCCGCTTTGATATTGACGGTTAAATCATAACGAGACACCAGTCGGGAAATTACAGGTTGCCTGTGATACCTCTGAGGTACGAGAATACGGCTGTGGACTGAAGCCGGTTCTACAGATTTACTCTGAGACATCAGATTAATTCCCAATAACTATGTCTACGGTGATCACTGAGCCTCTTGCCTTGAGCGACTTGTACTGACTAGTACTGAGCGCAGCCGAAGTAGCACAGCCGAAAGGTGCCGAAGTGCTGGCTGCGCCTACGCAATTTTTTGGTTCGGCAGAAAATCTTGCTGATGCCGTACCCCTGCAACTTAACTGTGCTTGCTTGAATGTCAGCCTTATAGAGATTTTCATCTTTTTGGCTCTTATTAAACTACAGTAACTCTATCGACTTGATGGTTTACTATTATGTAAAGGAGATTCCCACAAAGACTGCCAAAAAACAATGAGTAAATTCACGGAAATTATGCCCACTTGACGTAGAGTAACTTGAGATTTAGTCCTTTTGATGATCAATTCAGTCCAGCAAGCGTGGACTTCAGCTATCAGTCCTGAACTTCAGTTCTGGGAGGGATATTGATGAGTGTGATAGTTTCACTCTGACAAAAATGTGGGTAGGGGTAGAGGATTTTTCGACTTGTGTGTACACCGTAGCCTTCTAGGAGAGAGATTTTCCAGACACCGTGAAAAGTCAGACTATGTTTAATAGCAATTGGTAGTACATAAATTTGACATATCAATAACACAAAAGTGACATCAACTAAATTAAACCTTTTAGAAAAAGCAGCAGTCTAAATTTATAAATCAATCCAGTTAAATTGCTTAAAATCAACTTACAAAGAATTTAACTGATTGAATCCTAGATAGTTGAACAAAGGAAAATTAGTTATGAAACGGATGCTTGCAGGTGTATTAGTTGCTTTACCACTGTTCATTACTGCCATGCCAAAACAGGCATCAGCATTAGTAATCGATATTGGTGGGCATCATCATCAAAGATGGATTCCTGGGCATTGGGACAGAATACATCACCATGACGTATGGATTCACGGTCACTATGAACGTTGGTAATGAATTTAGCTAAGTTCACAATCATCTCTATCTAATAATCTTTATTATTAGATAGAGGTGGTGAATTAGCATAGTTAAAATCAAGGTAACTTTGCTGAATAAATAAGTTGGTAGTAAGGACTTAACAATTCGTAATTACGTTATGGATGGGGTCTAAACCTCATCCATAATGCAATACCCTTGAGTTAAGGATATAGCAATCCTATTTGAATTGTAAAAATTCTCGAACCGCCAACGCGGAGCGTCTCGTGAGAGAAGAGCGCCAAGAGAAGAAGGAAAAATATTCATTAAACTTATAGGTCGCAAGTTGAGACTTTCAGAAAACAGTGATGCAAGTTTCTGACTGTTATCAATCGCCTTTTGATATTCTCCCATTTCCTTGTAGATCACGGTAAGTAGCTCAATGAACCCTTCCCGACATTTGCGTTCTCATGATGGCTGTTGAGCAAATCTTGCTAACAATTCCTCACGAGATAATTTTATTAGCAAAGGAGTAAATTGTTCAGGCGGCAATGATAATAAAGGCTCAATAATTGCGGATAATTGCTCATCTAATTCACCAAAGCGAGCTTTGAGTAAATTTTCTACAACTACACGCTGTCCTTGCTGAACTCCTTGCT
>CAZZZY010001079.1:0-2030 GCA_964658545.1 uncultured Acetobacteraceae bacterium
CGAAGTATTACACTCATTCGAGCTTGTAGCCCGACCACAGTACCGTGTATCACTTACTACTCTGTCCTAATTAATGTCCCACCAATGGCATAGACTGCATTAAACCCAATCCGTCCCGCCCAAATTGGTGCATCCGATTGTTTAGCTTGTAATCGACGACTTGTTATTAACAAATCATCCCCAATTTCATAGTCACCGGTTTCAACATTAATTGAAATAATTTTGCCAATATTTTCTGCTGTCTCAATTTGAATACGGAGATTTTCATAATGTTTTTTGCCCCGTAGAGTAATTTCTTCGCCGCTAAGTTTAGGGTAAACCATAGCCATTCTCGTATTCCGGCGCTAATTATTTATTTGTTATCGATATTCTAAACTAGAATACCCAATTCAAGCGATCGCCCAACCACGGTTGATCTGTCTACTCAATCCAGTCTATGGAAGATGGGCGATCGCTCTCAGCAAGAGCAACATCCTTTTCCACTTGAGCGTAATACCAGGAAAATTTTCCTGGATGCTGTGGCGATCGCTCCAAATAAATCAAAAGCTTTTTAGCTAAAGATGATGTGCGTAGGATGGGGATTTAGCCAGGAAAAATATCTAGAAATTCATTGCCATTAATGACTGTTGTCCAGTGCTGATATTTTCCTGGGGCATTCTTTTCTCGTGGGTCTGCTTGCACCAAAGCCATAAACTCCTGGTAATGTTCATTAGAACTAGCCCCCACCATGCATCCAGCAGACCAACCTTTGACTGGTTCCCCAAACCCATCACCATCTGGATTGTTGGTAGTGTGTTGGTCTACGCTGAAGTTATTACCCTCATCCGGCAAGCGATCAGAGCCACGCAACACTGTAATATCCCCAGTTTGCACCAGAGCCAACTGATCTCCGGTGCTACCGTGGTGATGGCCAACGCTCCAGGCTTGGTATTGCCATGCCTTAATATCTGCACACCCTTCCTTGTTCATGGGATTGTCCCAGTAATATTCTCCTGGGTCACAAGTGCCTAACCAGTTACCCGCAAAAGTTGGTACTTTATCTTTGATTACTAATACACAACGTCGGTCATTCCAGACAAATGGTGCATTACCATTCCACTGTCCATTTCTGTCTAAGCCTCGAAAATAAACGATATTAATCTCGCCACCATTACCGTTGGTACTGATATACTGACCGTGCAAACTCATCCACATTACAGTTCTACTGGGCCAGTCACCATTAAGATGAAATCCAGCGATTAAATTGCCTGGTTCGGTATTGAGCAGGCTAGCGGCAGTAGTTGCTCCTATTCCTGATTCACTGAGATTTTGAAAATGTTTGTAAGCATTTAGCGCCCTTGCAGATTTTGGCCCCCAAACTCCATCAGGTGAACTTAAGAGCCAAAAATCTTGAAGTCTAGACTGTAATTGCAGTGCCAAGGTCTTGTTCGCAGCGATCGCTTCTTCCGTTGCCAGTGCTTTGACTGAACTATCGGCTAAACCATAGAGCAAGGAATGAGGATTATCAGTAGATGTAACTGGCATAAATGAGTCGGGGTTTGTGATCAGAGTAATACCATTCTGTCACGAGCGAATTTTCTGTGAAAGATTTGCGATCGCCAAACAGATTATTGCCCAAGGACTAATTCAAAATCAGGGAATTGCCTGGACAACAGGTGTGCTACGCCGCAATTTGGGAGTCTCAAAACGCAACGCGGAAAGTATTGCCCGCACTGCTACACTCCAGGAAACGGATCAGGCGACAAGAGAAGCCTACGAAACCAATGTGATTAATTACTGCCAAAGGGTTTCAGCCGAAGGCAATCGAGTTTGCGGTTTCTGTGCGTTGCGCTGCGGGAATATTTATCCTTTGAATGGTGCGATCGCAATTATTCATGTTCGCTGTCGCTGCTACTTGATACCCATCAAAGCCGAGTGGATTGCAGATGGTTTAATAGATTTGGCATGGATGCGATCGCACCATGATGAAACAGTGGCGATCGCCAATAGCCCTCTGAATGCGGGATTAGCCCAGTTCGAGCGATCGCGCG
>CAZZZY010001080.1:0-2029 GCA_964658545.1 uncultured Acetobacteraceae bacterium
TTATTGGTTAAAATACACTTAATTTAGATGTATTCTAAACCTTTTACTTTGCCTGAATTGCATTGCTCAATACCCCATTTAATTGCCAATAATTGTTGGTACTTGCTGCAAATTTGTCTGATAAATCTTCACTAATCTATCAATACCTTTGAAACGATAATCTCCCATTTCTTGAAAGTCTGAAGGCAGTGAAAGCATTTTATGAGTGGCTTGACTAATCACGCATTCGCTAGGGGGACAAACTGCTTCCATACGAGCTGCAAGATTAATAGTCGCGCCTAATGCAGTATAATCCACCCTTTGGGAACTACCGACATCTCCGACGACAGCCTTACCACTATTGATGGCAATGCGTAATTGTAGCGGTTCGTACCAAAAACCATTGGCATTGAGATGTTCGAGACGAGTGAGCATTCCTTTGGCAGCAGTAACAGCACGGTCGGCGTGATCTGCTTGCGGTTCTGGAGCGCCAAAAAATGCCATAATACAATCACCAATATACTTATCTAAAGTGCCACCGCAAGTAAATACTTCTTTGAGCATTTCTTCAAATAAATTATTTAATAGTTGAGCGATCGCAGTTGGTGTTAACCGTTCAGAAATTGCCGTGAAACCAACTAAATCAGCAAATAAAATACTAATTTCGCTCTCGGCTGGCGCTAAACGACCACCCGGTAATCCGCCTACAGAGATCAACTGCTGCACAACTGCTGGAGAATGATAGCGTTCTAGTCGGTGACGAATCATCTCTTCAGTTTTGAGTTTCTCTACCAGTAGCCAACGCTGCACACTAGAAGCTACAAGGTTTGCTAAAGCTGAAAAAAAGCTGAGTTCTTCCTCGCCTTCATTTGCCCAATGGTAAGAAGAAAGATTGGCATCGGCATAGAGTACGCCCACAACTTTATTTTCATCCCATAAAGGCACTGCCATCGCGCTACGAATGCCTTTGACTAAAATACTTTGTTCACTAGCAAACCGTTCATCCTGATGGGTATCGGCGGTTTGAATGACAACTTTTTCGTCAAATACCTTTTGACAGATACTCCGGCTAATCCAACTGCCATCTGAGGGGAGATATTTTTGTTGAGATGTATTTCTAGTAGCAGCATTCACTAACTCTAATTGACCGCAACTATTAACATCAATTAATAATGCCAAGCGGTCAATACTATCAAGGTAACGAAAAACTACTTGCTGTACTTGAGAAAAAATCTCTTCTATAGATGCCGCGGCACAGAGATTTTTAGCTATATCCACTAAGTCTTTAAGACGGGCAATAGTTTTGTCTTTATTGCTGATGTTGTCATCCTTGCTATCAGCTGCGATCCATTGCTGTTGTAATTGTTCGACATTGTGCAGGATTGTTCTCTGCTCATTATTTTCCGGACTTCCGGGATCGGGTGTCGGTTGGTAAACAGGGTTTGTGAGCAGCACTACCAGGCTAACATTGCCCAGCCAAACAATATCACCGTGATGTAACTCTTGGGGACAGTTAATCAGATACTTATTGACTTGCGTCCCGTTTTTGCTGCCCAGATCCTCAATAGTCCACACACCGTCAACCGTTTTCACCAGGCGAGCATGGTTACGGGATACCCCAGCAAAAGGCAAGTACAAGTTACATTCCGGTAAACGACCAATTGTGAATATATCTTGACCAACTGCGATCGTTGTCTCGGTATTTCCCTCTTTTAGGCGTAGCGTGAGTTCAGTCATGAGTATGATCCATCGAAGCTAGAGGTGCAAGCAGCTCTAAGGTAAGTTATACACTACAGGTTAACCTTCGCCTTTTCTTTATGACACTGTTAACTACATTCCGACAACTGTATGTGACGGATCTTACATTGAAAGAGGCTATTTTGCTGATTGTGATGTCGCCAGTGGACAAGTAATTTAGAAATAGAGGAATAGAACTGATTAGTACCGATGGGCAGTCGGGAATCCAAAACGCCTATGCAGACGGTTTGCCGGGGATTGAGAATTCTCAATCTAGGTCAAAGTCGAAAACCCTTTTGGGAGCAACTAGGAA
>CAZZZY010001081.1:0-2021 GCA_964658545.1 uncultured Acetobacteraceae bacterium
AACCCATAAAGTCTGCATTATTGCAAGTATATTAACAAAACTTTGCATCGTGTCCTATTTTACACGTATCCCGGTTGTACCCCAATATGACGAGGATGATGAGGAGTACGAAGGTGAGGACGAGGAAGAGGAATAAACTCAATTCTCCATCAAATTGTTAAAGCAGGGAATGTTCAAGCAGAAATAGAAAAGCTGTTCTTCACCACCATCGAGACGATACCGCCATAAATGCTGGGCAAATTTTGGTTGAATCGGGGATTTTAAAAGTCATTATCCGTTCTTGGAACTATGGATGGTAAAAACCTTTGAAAAGATGGGTAAAATTGTAATCTTGCTTCATAGTCATCTGTTTGTGACACTGACAGTTCAATTGTTTGCTGATTTTTTTCATCAAAAAGCAATTGGATTTGATAATTTGTCCAGAATTGCTCACCTAGTTCATCTTCTAAATCAAAAAGTTTTTCTTCATCACCCCATATATTTGACCAAAGTCTGATCCTATTAGCGCGAAAATGATTTTGACCATTTGCATCTCCAATTACAAAATATGCTTCGACATTTAAATCAAATCCCAAATCATCGGCTTCTGTCTCTGCTATTTGACAGTTAACCACTATTAAGGTATCGGGGTTAACGTTTACTACCTGCTCTTGGCGCTTTAATAATTCTTGTAGCACGAAATCAGGCAACAACTGGGAACTCTCCTCAAGTAATTGTTTTTGAGTTTCTGGTGAGTAACGAGTTTTTAATTCTTGCGTGATTAAAGTTAAAATATCTTCAGTAGCTAAATTGACAACTATCTTTTTATCTACGGGATTAAGAAAACTTCCCAGATTAAGATTAATGTGTTTTTTAATTGGCATAGGTTCTGTAAAATTATTTTAATGATTAATTTTCTCTTGACAGTGTTGCCTGTAACTGCTGCACTTGCTCCACTGTTAAACCTGTTACCCGTGTAATTACTTCAATAGCTAGACCTTCGCGCAGTAAGTTCAGTGCAATCTCTTCTTTTGCTTTTTGAGCGCCTTCTTGTTGCCAACTAGTTACAATCTCCATAATTTCCTCCTGCTCATCTAATCCCATTGTACTGATTGCTGCTTGAAAGACCTGTTTCTCAGTATCGTCGAGCCTCAAATACGTATCAACGAACCCAGAAATTAGTTGCATCCTTGCTGGGTCTAATTTTAAGGTCGCCAGCAGCCGCAAACATTCCGCCTTCACCTGTGGACGTTCTTGCTTGGAAATATTCATCTTTGACATTAATGCTGCCGCCACCGGATTTGGCTGCGTGAGAAAATCGCGCCAACTTAAACGATTCAACTGGATTGCTACAAACTGAAACTCCAGCACTTTTAAATCCCCAAAGATGACACTATAATTTTGAGGTTCGGCGCGTTTGGGTTCATCAAAAGAAAAAATCACAACTGGGTAAATAGGATTAAACTCAGCAAGACTGTCACCAGTCCTGCTGGTCTTCAAAACCGTGCATGAGACTTTCACCTCACACGGCTCCTCAATGACTTGACCCTTGTCATGGGTACTTCCCGCTTACCACATCACATTTGTTTCTGTATCGCTCTTATGTCGGTCAATCTCAATTAAATCGTCTTCTCTAAAGTACAGTCCGCAGTGGGCACATTTCCCTTTTTGCTTCTTGAGTAGTGTTGCTATCTTTTTAGGTACTAGGGGATTATTGCCCTTTCTTGCACTCCAGTATTTTAAGTTTCCATTGAACGGTGAAGCGTCACCTTTTACCTTTACGTGTCTCACAATTTCTTTTTGTGAGTGTTTGAATAGCTTCACTGTGACTTCACCGTTCTCTGTTGCTGCAAATACCCAATTTTCGCCGCCTACTGTGTGCCAATATTTATTGGCTACCCAACTACCTGATTTCTTGGAATGACGGCGTTTTCCCCAGCGTTTTAACTTCAGATACACTCAATACCAGCCGTCTTTTTACCAGCGTTTAGCTGAGATACTTGTCTAATTGCAAGAAATCGAGCCGAGGTGGATTTTAGAAT
>CAZZZY010001082.1:0-2020 GCA_964658545.1 uncultured Acetobacteraceae bacterium
TTTCCAAATGCTTCGCCCCTACTTAAATCATTCCCCATTCCCTAAAAATTAGTTCAGTTGCAGAGTCTTGGGTTCACCAAACATATGAATTGTATCAACAAATCGAGCAGTTTTCGATTGGTTGGAAATTACCAAGCTTTGAGTTCTTGCTCCACCATTGAAGAAACGTACACCTTGCATCAGATTACCACTGGTAATGCCGCAAGCAGCGAACAGAACAGTTTTACCAGATGCCAGTTCATGAGCATCATAGACCTTATCGGGGTCATTGATATTCATAGAGGTTAAACGCTCAATATTGGCTTCTCTGCTTTCTCCAATCAGCCCTGTTTTTACGACTGCTGGGTCGTAGATCAGTTGACCTTGAAAGTGTCCACCCAAAGCACGCATTGCTGCTGCCGAGATTACACCTTCAGGAGCCGCACCGATACCCATCAGCGCGTGGATATTAGTTCCAGCAAAACCACAGCTGATGGCTGCGCCTACATCACCATCGGAAATTAGGGCGACTCTTGCTCCCGCCTCACGGATTTCTTTAATTAAATCATTGTGGCGTTCGCGCTTCATGACCACGATCACAAGTTCTTCAATCGAGCGCTCTAGACACTCAGCCAGAATCTTGAGGTTTTCTGTTGCTGACTTGTTGATGTCTACTTTGCCCTTAGCTGCGGGGGGTGCTGCTAACTTCTTCATGTAAAAGTCAGGAGCAGCAAATAATCCCCCCTTTTCAGAAATTGCCAAGACAGCCATCGAACCAGGTTGCCCATAAGCTACCAAGTTCGTACCTTCACAGGGGTCAACAGCGATATCAATTTCGATTAATTCATCAGGGTTACACAAACTACTGGCATTTGGTTGGGTACAGATACCAACTTCTTCTCCGATGTATAACATCGGCGCGTCGTCGCGTTCGCCTTCCCCAATCACAATGCGACCACGCATATAGATTTTATTCATCCGCTCCCGCATAGCTTCTACAGCTACCTGGTCAGCGATGTTTTTTTCGCCTTTCCCCATCCACTTTGCGGATGCGATCGCGGCTTGCTCTACTACTTCAATAATCTCTAACCCAAGTGAATTTTCCACAGAGTCTACCCTCTCAGCTGCTTGAATTTCCGTCGTTTTATCTGGCTATTTCAGTTTTCAAGTCTACCAAAGGGCGGATACACCTGGAAGAAAGTTAAGTTTTGCTGCTAACTAGTTATAAAATTACCATTTAGTACATCCTGATTTTTTACTCATACTACTCCAGTATAAAATGTGTTCAAAATTAACTAAGTTAAGACTTACGCAAAACTACACCCAGTGAGGGCAATTGATGTAGACGCATACTCCTACGGAGAAGTAAGCTACGCAAAGCATCTTGTAGAGAAGCGGCTACTCGACAAGAACGCCAAAAGCCCCTATTTAATGACGAATTACGAATTATGATGATCTAGGCTAGAGACATATTAAAATTTTGCTAAAAAAAATATGCTGGACTTTCTTAATCCCCTATTAAATCGCCATCCAGAGCGAGTCAAAGCCAACGTCGAACTTTACACATGGCAAACTTGTCCTTACTGTATTCGTGCGAAAATACTGCTGTGGTGGAAAGGTGTAAATTTTACTGAATATAAAATCGACGGCGACGAAGCAGCCAGAACAAAAATGGCAGAACGTGCTAACGCACGCCGTACTGTACCACAAATTTTTATCAATAACCAACACATTGGCGGCTGCGATGACCTCTATCAGCTAGACACACAAAGCCAACTCGATCCCCTTTTAGCTCAAGCCGCTATTTATAAATCAAATTAACCGCTTGCTAAGTTGTTTAGCCTCAGACTTCTAGTCCTTAGTTAAAAGAAAGATGAATTCAATATTTCTTTTTACTTTTTACTTGGTTCTTTTTACTTGTTTATAGGCGAGCATAATTTTGAAATTTTTATATTGATAAGAATATGCTAACTAAGTACACAGAATATCTTATATAGGACTAGTATTTGATTTCTGAAATACACGTAGGGTGTGTTAGCAA
>CAZZZY010001083.1:0-2015 GCA_964658545.1 uncultured Acetobacteraceae bacterium
AGACGGCAAAGCCGATGGGGTTTCCCCAAGTGGAGCAACTGCCGTCATTGGGCATAGGCGTTTATCATGAATTTGATTTATTTTATTTTACGTTCTTCGTGGGGGATGGTAGCGATCGCAATTGCTACTGGTTTCTTGAGTGGCGGTAGTAGTGCTGGCTTGATTGCCTTAATTAGCCATACTGCAAGTAGCAGTTCCGCTTCCCGTCTCACATCTATAATTTGGGGTTTTGCGGGATTGGCAATTGTTGCCCTGATTACCAGTATCATTTCTCAAGTGATGCTGATTCGCCTTTCTCAGAATGCCGTTTTGCAATTACGGATGCGTTTGAGTCGCCAGATTCTCGCTTCTGAGTTGAGTCATCTGGAACACTTAGGGAATCCTCGATTATTGGCAACTCTAACAGAAGATATTCAGGCGGTTGCCAATGCTGTTTATCAGATGCCTTTCATTTTTATTAATTTAGCGATCGTCATGGGTTGCATAGCGTACATAACTTGGCTTTCCTGGTTAGTACTGCTGATGGTTTGTGGCATTTCAGTAGTAGCGATCGCTAGTTGTCAGTCGCTACTCAACAGAGGAGGAAAATTGCTAGCCCTAGCTCGTGATGATGAAGATCATCTGTTTACACATTTTCGCACCATTACCGAAGGAGTCAAGGAACTCAAGCTGAACTACAGGCGACGTCAAGACTTTTTACAAGAAAAACTGCAATCAACTGCTAAAGAGTTCCTTAATCACAATGTTAGCGGTCTAACCCTTTTTGCCATAAGTTCCAGCTGGGGTCAACTCGTATTCTTTTTTGCCCTTGGTTTTGTACTGTTCGTGCTACCTAATCTGCTTACCATCAATCCCGAAACTCTCTCTGGCTACATTTTGACTTTCACTTACTTGGTGTTACCAATGGATAACATCATCAGCAAACTTCCCTTATTAAGTAAAGCCAGTATTGCCTTGCAAAAAATTGAGTCACTGGGTTTATCTTTAGCTAGTCGAACTGAAATATCAACTGTTCCACCTACCCTGAAATCTGACTGGCACAGCTTAAAATTTCAAAGTATTACCCACACTTACCACACAGTTCAAGAGGACAACAGCTTTATCTTTGGCCCCATCGATCTGACACTCTACCCTCAAGAATTAGTCTTTATTGTCGGCGGTAATGGTAGTGGTAAATCGACATTAGCTAAACTAATTACTGGACTTTACATTCCTGAAAACGGCGAAATTTTGTTTGATGGCGAGTTAATTAGCGAACAGAACCGAGAATGGTATCGCCAGCATTTTTCCGTAGTATTTTCCGACTTTTATTTATTTGAAGAACTTTTAGGATTAAAGAACTCTAACTTAGATGCTCAAGCAACAAAATATTTAAAACAACTGCGACTAGACCATAAAGTTAAAGTTGAAAATGGGCAACTTTCCACCACAGCCCTTTCTCAAGGACAACGAAAACGGCTGGCTTTACTCACAGCCTACTTGGAAGATCGACCAATTTATCTATTTGATGAGTGGGCAGCCGATCAAGATCCAGTATTCAAAGAAATATTTTACACACAGCTACTACCAGAACTGCGATCGCGGGGCAAAACAGTTCTGGTGATTAGCCATGATGATCGCTATTTTCATTTAGCAAACCGAATTATCAAACTTGACTATGGAAAAATAGAGTATGACAAAACTTAACCCAAGCTTATTGGGTTAAGGTTTCTACTGAGCGTAGCGATGCACTTGTCCAGCAACTGAGAACTAACACCATTTTTGACCAGAACCTGATTAGGGAGTGGGAATACTGCTGGAGTGTAGACGGGGTCTACTCTCTCTATCGCAGACTTTCCTTTCCTGGGATTCTTTTTTGCTATATGAGTTCGACGGCTTGCTTGGTACTTGGGTATTCATACCGGGAGATGGGAGTGCCAACAATACTATCATCTTAAAGCCATAAACATCGCTTACAACATACTTAGTACAGCATTTCATTAATTCGTAGCGAATTCTTGGCGTACCTCTGCGCT
>CAZZZY010001084.1:0-2015 GCA_964658545.1 uncultured Acetobacteraceae bacterium
AAAGATGTTGTTAGAACACTCTTGCCCTTCATACTGCAATGGATACCATAGCAAGTGCTTGTTCGACTCGAATATCGGAAGTACAGCTTTTCGGCTTGCCGAAGTCCAGCAACCAAATACCGTTGCTACTTTGTCTTGCTCAATCAGCTTCTTCGCTTTCTTCGCAAAGATAACAGGGTCAGAGTTGCCGTCTTCCACAATTGCTTCAATTTGTTTACCTAACACACCACCAGCTTGATTAATCTCTTCAATCGCTAATCGTTCGGCATCAACAACACTCTTCTCACTAATTGCCAAACTGCCGCTAAGTGAGTGTAAAATTCCAACTTTGATCGTCTCTCCAAAAGTAGTAAATGCTAACAGAGAAGTTTTCCGACTACTGCTTGTAGAAGGTTTGCTGCTACAAGCTTTCAAAAATAGATCAGAAGCCACAATTGAGCCAAAAATAATCAACTTCCGCCGACCAAACAAATTTGTCATAAATAGGTGTTATCTAGCTTGTAGAAGGTTACTAAGATATTGCATCTGCTATCTATTTTTCTAAAAGTTAGCAGCGTCTATACTCCAAGTGATCATCAAAGGTTCCAATTCACCGTGAAGAAAAACAAAACAATAGCAGCCATGCACCCGACATATAAGAATGGATAAATTTTGCGGAAGGTTACATTGATTCGTTTATATAGCATTTCTTGTTTTGTTTCATTTAAATAGACGATCGTACTAGACGTAATTAAACTTAAGAGCAGGGCGAAAACGGTAATACCAAAAACTGCATCGGTCAAAGTAATGTAATTTACAGCCGGAATTTCTTTGGCTAGACTTAGTTTGAGAGCGATTGTCGTCAGGATTAGCGTTAACGTCCCACCCAATCGCGGAGAGGCATAAGAGGCAGTTTTGGCTGGGTCAATCCAGGTTACGGCAGCAGAAGCAACAAAAATGATAAATAGCGGCAGAAAAAAGTTGAAAATGATGTATTGCGGTTTATGCTGAACGTCAATCGATACAACTATTTCTGGAAAACCGAGTTTGGAATCAAGACGATTAAGACCTTGCGTGCGAGCATCAATATTTTTAATTAACCAGCGTCCAATAATCTGCTTTGATGGGTCTGGGGAAGGAAATTTAAACTCTTGGAGATCGAATGTGACATTACTGCGATCGTCAAGGGCAGAATCAATAGCTAGGGTGAGTGTTTCGTTACAGAAGGGAAAAGTGTGGACATCTGCATCAAATTTCACAATATCATTAAACTGTTCGTATACTCTCACCCAACCGTTTGGAGCAACGTAGACTGAGCGATTTTGTATTTCTCGTGGCTGAATTTCATGACCAATTGTGAAACTTGGTGACCAGATTTTTCCCAAAATAGACTTGACATCATCACCATTAAATTTTAATGAAGCATTTGTTTCTTTACTATTGGGGGTGAAACCCAATCGACCATCTTGCCATTCTAGAAGGACTTCCGCTGCTATATTGTATGTTTTGTCAGGCAGGCTAATTTGAGATATGGTGTTTAACGCCACATAAACGAAAACAATCGTTGGTTTATAAGGACTGGGTTGGCGCGTCGAATTTGATAGTTCAGCTTGCAAAAAATTATCTGCTGGTTTTGTTTGAGCAAATTGTTCAGTGATTTGGCTGACAATCTCCACTTCCGACTCTGATTTTGATAAAGCAATACGATTCCCCCTTTCCATATTCAATGCATAGGCTTGGTGGGTATGAGCAATGATACACCATACTATTGTTAGGACGCAGACTAATATAAATTGGCAAAATGCAATTCTTTTCATTTCTAATAACTACTTGCTGACTACTATTTGGGTAACTGTTCAGGGGGTGTGATGAGCAGAAAATTGAGTATCGGCTCAATAATCTGGGGTAGGCAGTTATTCTGGTTGCCAGGAGGAACTGAAGGGATTAAGAGAAGATTTCTCGCGAAGAATAGCAGGGTAAGCGCATCTTGTCAATAACAAGACTTCAATCTCAATAAAGCCCAAAATAATCTCATT
>CAZZZY010001085.1:0-2014 GCA_964658545.1 uncultured Acetobacteraceae bacterium
GGATTTTGGATAATTAGGTGTCCGACCAAGTTTCACAAATTTTCAATGTTCACAAGTAGACCCCAATCTAAAATCCAAAATCTCAAATCTAAAATTCTATGATTCACGACCACCGCGACCGCGTTTGGAAGACTTACGGCGACGACGCACAATCAATTTGCTGCTAAGTTTTTTGCGATTGCGTGTCTTTGCGCCCAATGTGGGTTTACCCCAAGGTGTAACAGGCCCTGATCTACCGATAGGCGCTCTACCTTCACCACCACCATGTGGGTGATCCACTGGGTTCATGACGCTACCTCTAACCTTCGGACGGCGACCTTTCCAGCGATTTCGTCCGGCTTTACCTGCACTCAGGTTTCTCGCATCGGTGTTGCCTACTTGCCCAATGGTGGCGTAGCATTCGCGCCGAATTAAGCGGACTTCTCCTGAAGGCAACTTGAGAGTTACATAATTACCTTCTTTTGCCACAACTTGAGCGCTAGCACCAGCAGCGCGCACGATTTGACCACCTTTGCCAGGAGTCAGTTCTACGTTGTGAACGCCAGTACCCAAGGGAATCTTCGAGAGTGGTAAAGCATTCCCATCTTCAAAGGGAGCTTCGGGGCCAGAAATAATTATTGTTCCAACTTTCAAACCGTTGGGGTGGAGGATATACCGTTTTTCGCCATCTTGGTAATATAAAAGGGCAATTCGGGCATTGCGGTTAGGATCATATTCAATTGCCGCGACTTTGGCAGGGATATTATGTTTATCCCTTTTAAAATCAATGATCCGGTAAAGTTGTTTGTGTCCGCCACCCCGGCGACGACTGGTAATCCGCCCGGTATTATTCCGACCTTTGGCGCGATGCTTCGAGGTAGTTAGGGATTTTTCTGGCTCGGTTTTTGTAATTTCCGCAAAGTCAGAAACTGTAACTTGGCGAGTGCTGGGGGTATAAGGGCGATAAGAGCGAGTACCCATAATCTATTTTGAATTTTGGATTTAATGAGTGTTCAACTAATTGCGACCATCTTTGGTACTTATTCAGTAAACTCCTCAATCTCAAATCTAAAATCTAAAATTCCTAGACTTCTGGGAATAGAACTTGTCTAATTTTGTCTTCATCCCCAGGTGCGACTGTAACAATAGCTCGCTTATATTGGGGCTTATAACCGATAAATTTACCAACGCGCCGCTTTTTACGTGGTGGTAAGGTGGTGTTGACTTTTACAACCTTGACCTGAAATAAGTCTTCGATCGCAGCCTTGATTTCTGGCTTAGATGCCTTTGGAATTACTTCAAAGGTGTACTTATTTTGCTCCATCAAGATAGTGGCTTTCTCGGTGACTATTGGGCGACGCACTAAGTCGGCAAGGTCGCGGGGGTCAAAGCTAGGCACTGTAGACCTCCTGAATTTTTTCTAGGGCTGATGCCGTCACTACAATTTTGTCAGCGTGCAGTAAATCAAAAACATTTAGCTGGTCGGCTGCAATTAGTTTTAAATTTTCAATGTTGCGGGCTGACAAATAAACATTATCTGTATCCGCAATCTCAGACAAAATTAACAGGGACTTGCTTTCTGGTGACACTCCCCAACGGGTAAGCGCTGCCACCAAGTCTTTAGTTTTCGGGCGAGATAGCTCGGTGCTAAATTCTTCTACTACGATCAAGTCTTCAATGCGGCTAACAAATGCTGTCCGCAGTGCTAAACGTCGCTCTTTGCGGTTCAACTTGAGGTTAAAGTCTCTGGGTTTTGGCCCAAAGATCACACCACCACCCCGCCACAGTGGTGAACGAATAGACCCTGCACGAGCCCGACCAGTACCCTTTTGCCGCCAAGGTTTCCGACCGCCGCCTCTAACTTCCGAACGAGTTTTTGTACTGGCATTTCCTTGACGAGCATTGGTCAATTGCCGTACTAAGGCGCGGTGTACAATGTGAGACGCTGTTTCTTCTTTGGCAACGCGCAACTCGAAGGTCGTCTCGCCGACCTGTTCTCCTTGCCAATTTTTAACTACGCTTTCAACCATCTTTG
>CAZZZY010001086.1:0-2013 GCA_964658545.1 uncultured Acetobacteraceae bacterium
CCTAATAGGGATTTTGGTTAATTGCAATAGCGGGAGCCGGAAAGCCGAGCTATATTTAGTTTTCAAGGTGCGGTTGCGCGATTCTAGAGCAATCATAGCATTAGAGAATTCATTTGGGAAGAGTGTCGAGATAGGTTAAAGGCTGAAACCCAGCTTTAGCAAAGATTTGAGAGATTGCGCGGGTAATGATAGGGTGATTAGTGGGCTGAAATGCTTGCTGGGGTTGAGATAGAAGCACTTTTTTTCGACTGGGGAATTTGTACACCTACCATTCCGCGCATTATTGAGTCTAACTTAGAAGCGATCGCTGAAAATTTCTTCCAACCCATCTTAAATGTTGCCCTTAAAATCGCTGACCTGTAGTAAATCCTCACGGAATACCTGACCAGGTTTGAGTTTCAGCAAACTAATGATAGAATCTCTCTGAATCTGCCTTTTGATTGGCAGACCTTTATTATTAATAAAACGAATCTGGATGTCTTTGTCATTAAGTTTACGGCATAAAGCGGATCTCTCGTGCGTAATGTCCTATATAATACCCTTTCTCAGTTGAGTTCAAATAGACCTAACAAAAACAGCCTGTTAACCTCTTATTGGAACTTAAAATCTAGGAAATTATGCAGAAAGCACCTGCCACACATTTGGCATCTACTGATAATCAGGCTGCTGCAAAAGACATTAAACTACTAGTTTTGGATATAGATGGCACGATCGCAGGACATTCTAATACCATCAGCGCAGGTGTAAAGCAAGCTATTGTTGCAGCGCAAGCACGAGGAATTCAAGTGGCGATCGCTACAGGTAGAATGTATCGTTCAGCCTTACGCTTTCATCAAGAAATTGGCTCTACATTACCATTAATGGCTTATCAGGGAGCCTGGATTCAAGATCCAATCACTCAAAAAATTCATCGCCATTGGGCTGTTCCCAGAGAAATCGCCCACCAGCTAATCGACTATTTTGAACAGCCTGAGTTGCGGTCGCTCCTATCTGTCCACTTTTACATCAATGATCAGCTATATGTCCGTGAGTTAACCAGAGAAACCCAAATCTATGCAGAACGTTCTGGTGTTACCCCGATTCCTGTGGGTGATTTGCGCCCAGCCTTAACGAATGAACCGACGAAAATTCTCGCTTTGTGTGATGACACTAATGTGATCGATCAGCTATTGGGGAATTTGCGCCGTCAATACACACCCGCAGAACTTTATCTCACAACATCTGTTGCTACCTTCTTTGAAGCAACTAACGCCTCTGTGAATAAGGGAACTGCTGTACGTTACCTAGCCGAAGAATTGCTGGGATTAGAATTAGCTAACGTTATGGCTATTGGCGATAACTTCAATGATGTGGAAATGCTGGAGTCTGTTGGACTTAGTGTAGCTATGGGCAACGCACCAGATGGAGTGCAAGCGATCGCGCAGTGGGTAGCTCCTAGTGTAGAGGAAGATGGAGCAGCAGTAGCAATTAAAAAGTTTTTACTGTAATGAGGGCAGTTTTTCAAACTCAATCCATATAAATCAGAAAGGACACCGACGACTGGCCGTGTTTCGTCTCAGTGCCCTACCTGGTTCGCTCCTCACACACCTGCTAATGTAGCCGAGGTGATGCATTGAGTCAATAGCTATTATAAAAGTTTTTATTTTTACCTAAGCGATATTACCAATTATAACTCCAAGGGCGCAAAAACCCCCAAGTTTTCCTCTAGCACGTATCTTAATAATGACTGAGTAGCCATAAGTAATCCGAGTCTGACTTGTGCTAACTCTGGTGATGTAATTTTCACCTCACCCCAAATCCGGCAATTAGACCAGAAGTTTTCAAAAGCTTGGCTCAAAGAAAGCGCTACTTTTTCCCATTTCACAGAACCACTAATGTCAGGGCACTCTATGTTATCTACCACTTGTATTAACTCAGCAATTAGACGACGCTCACCAGGGTGATTTAGCCGCAGTCTTCCGTCACAATTAAGCCAAGGTAAAGGCTGAGGGGAGATAACACTCCAAAAAGCTG
>CAZZZY010001087.1:0-2012 GCA_964658545.1 uncultured Acetobacteraceae bacterium
AACTTTACGACTTTTCAAACATCCTCTCAGGGGTTTTCGGCATTTTCCTTATACAGCACTTCCGGCGGCTATGAGGTACATCCTCAAAGCTGAAAGCTATGATAGAAGAGGGGCAAGACGAAAATCGTATTGCATAATAGCCGGAAGCGCTGTAATTCTTGAGCAAATCAGCGATGCATGAAAGCAAGCTAGTACGATAAACTAAAATTTATGTTTCCGGATTTTCTTCCTAAAGCAGTTGGACAACTGACAGAATCTACCTCGATCGCACTAGCTCAGAGTATTCAAACTGCTGCGATCGCTACTCCTTTAATTAATCAACCAGTTACCACAACCTATGTCAAGCAAGGGAGTGGTGGAACTCCTATTTTATTAATTCACGGCTTTGACAGTTCTGTATTAGAATTTCGGCGGCTTTTGCCACTACTCTCTGGAGGTAATGAAACGTGGACAGTGGATTTGTTGGGTTTTGGGTTTACACATAGACTTTCAGGAATTGCTTATAGCCCAACTGCGATTAAAACCCATCTTTATTATTTCTGGAAAAGCCTAATTAACCAACCTGTAATTTTAGTGGGTGCATCAATGGGGGGTGCGACGGCGATTGATTTTACGCTGACTTACCCGGAAGTAGTAAAAAAGCTGGTGTTAATTGACAGTGCTGGGTTGACAGGTGGTTCGCCATTAAGTAAATTAATGTTTCCCCCGTTAGATTATTTAGCAACTCAGTTTTTGAGTAGTCTGAAGGTGCGCGATCGCATTTCCCGTATTGGATATAAAAATCAAAATCTTGCCTCTGTCGATGCTCTATGTTGTGCTGCATTACACCTACAAATGCCCAGTTGGAATCAAGCTTTGATTGTTTTTACTAAAAGTGGTGGGTACAGTGCTTTTAAATTAGACATTATCTCAAAAATTGTGCAACCAACCCTAATTTTGTGGGGTGATTCCGATAAGATTTTGGGTACTAAGGATGCTACAAGGTTTAAAAGGGCAATTCCACACAGTAATCTCGTCTGGATTCAAGATTGTGGTCATCTCCCTCACTTGGAACAACCACAAATCACCGCGCAGCATATTTTAAACTTTTGTAGTCAGATATAGCAGTTCTCGTCCATTGTGATTTACAAGAACCCCACCCCCAACCCCCTAAGAGGAAGCGAGGAGCATGGTGGTTTCATACAACGAGAGAAAAACTAAAACTGACTTTCAAAGCCTATTATATCTGTCCAGCCGCCAATACTTGGGCTGCGGTCAAATCCAGCGTAGGAAAAGTCATAGACCTGATCAGGTCTGTTCCCTGAAATGGAACTTCTTCATACAGCCCATCCACCAGAGTCAGTAGGGTAACTCGATCTTTATCAGCGTCAACAATCCAATATTCAGGGATACCTCGCGCGGCATATTCAGAACGCTTATAACGGTAGTCTCTATCCTCATTCACCTTCCCAGGTGAGACAACCTCGACTACCATTATTGGAGAAGGCATATCTGGGGTAATCGTAGCTCGCCCACCTGCTAGAGCCACTAATAACTCTTGAGTCAATATCATCAAATCTGGCAGTCGCACACGAGTTCGGTTGCCTATGACCACAAGTTCTGTATCTTTGTGGCGAAGCAGTTGAATCTGCACAAATTTGAGAAATTCCGACAGTAGATAAAGAGAAATTAAATTATTTCTATCAGTTTCCGGCGGCATTTCAACCAACTCTCCATCCACAAGTTCGTAATGGGTGTCTGTGCCGTCATCATAGGCAAGATACTCTTCTAGGGTGAGTTTATTGACGGTTGTAGTTGTATTCATCGTCTTCATCAACCCCACTGCTCATAACCGCCCTGGATATTTCCTAATTGTATCAGTTCAACGGGTCGGGTCCAGGATTCCCCAATTTTAGCTCCAGAAAGAAGGTAAGTAATGGGTACTGGATGCCCATCATATTTTAAACTATCTGACTGATTAACTAAATCTAGTCAAGTAACCACATCTCATTAGAACTATCAGGATACTCATT
>CAZZZY010001088.1:0-2010 GCA_964658545.1 uncultured Acetobacteraceae bacterium
AACACAAAACGTGCTGCCTGTATTGCTGGGGACTTAAACCCCCAGAATTTGTTAACAAAGAGTTTTAGGCTTAACCCAAGCGTATTGGGTTAAAATATTTATGAGAATAATTTTTTTTTAAATTCAAAAGCCGCTTGAAAGTCAGGAATTTCACTGGTGATCATCTCAACAAATTGCTCAGGCGAAATGTAAGGATTTTGAGCTAATATTTCTTCTATAATCAGATTTGCCATTGGCCCGATTTGGTAGGCTAACTCTTGCTGACAATGTTTGATAAATCCTGGTTGGAGTGAAGGTTGTTGTTGTTCAATTCGTCCAGTTTGGGAACTAGCAGTTGAAGTAAGTGAACTAAAAATTGTTTCTTCAGGTTGGTTGTATGACTGCGATATGACTGACATAGCCTGGAATTCAGGATTAAATACCGTAGCAGGCAAATCATCAGGCATGATTGCAGGAGATGTTGGCATTTCTGGTTGTCCAATACGCTCTAAATCTATGAGAACTTCCCTGGCTGTTTGGTATCGCTTGTTAGGTCTATCTGCCAACATACAATCAAGTACTTGGGCGAAATCATCAGTAACATAGGTATAATAACGCCATTTCCATTCTAGAGAGTACTGATCCATTAGTAAAGATGGATCTCTACCTGTGAGTAGTACAATAGCTGTTACCCCCAAAGCATAAAGGTCACTAGAGGGGGAACATAAACCCAAGCTAATCTGTTCGCGGGGAGCATACCCCACTTTGCCTACAAGAGACATTTTGCCAACAAAAGTAACCTGGTGGTTAGAACTTCTGCCTTCGTTCATGTCAGCAATTTGCTTACCTACACCGAAATCAATTAGCACTGGGAGATTTTTTTCATCGGGTAACATGATATTGTCAGGAGAAATATCTCGATGAATGATGTTGTGGTGGTGGACATATTCCAAAACAGGCAGTAGATTCTTTAGCCACTGTATAACTTCCTCTTCAGAAAAGTTTCTTCCTTGACGTTGAAGTTCTCCCAGCAGCCTAGAATATGTTTTGCCGTCAACATACTCTTGGACTAAAAATAACCGACCATCTCCTTCAAAACAAGCTAAAAACTTCGGAATTTGAGGATGTTGCAATTGATGAAGGATTTTCGCCTCTCTTTTAAACAAATTACGATATTGTTCCAGTCCACTTTCCCCTGTGCCAATAGGTGCAAACTCCTTGAGAACACAAGCTTCATTAAACCGCCGAGTGTCAAACGCCAAGTAGGTTCGCCCCAATCCTCCCTGTCCCAGAAGTTTTTGGATAATATAGCGGTTATCAATTAGAGTTCCAGCCGCTATTTCTGGTCTTGTCATAGGGGACTGTGACATCTCATCGCACTCCTAGCGATTTTATTGTTGATAAATTATCTAGTTTGCTGAAATTCAGAAACTCTAGCAGATAAAGGCTGATAACATCTTTAAAATTGAGGTTAGCACCACTATCAACCCAAGGAAATACACTTTTCTACAATGTTTCGACGGTCTTGTGTTACCAAATAGACAATTTTTACCTGGGTACTTTGATCATACTACTTATATTTACGTATTTTAGCAGCCGGACTATAACCAGTGTCTGCGGTAATATCTGCCAGTGTTCAGGTTATCATCTTTTGAATTCGCAACTAAACCACGTCTTACCGCTAGCAACTCAATTGGCACTGAGTTTTGGAACAGCAAGGATATAGCTTAACATCATAGTTTTTCAGGATTTCCCGAAGGAAATATTATATGTATTTCAAGTGTTGAATATGCGATCGCTCTCAAAAGTTAATCTTTTTGTGAGACAATCTTGTTATTTGATAGCTACTTCAACACTCGGCTATCAAAACTTTCGGTATAAGTGATTTATCAACAGTAGGAAATCATTTTTTGTATAATATAATACTCATATAGTTACAGCAATTCGTCTAGATCATCAGGATTCACACCTAACTGACGCAAACGTTCTGCTAATTGTTCTGCTTGTCGTTTAGCTTGAGCCGCTTCTTGT
>CAZZZY010001089.1:0-1997 GCA_964658545.1 uncultured Acetobacteraceae bacterium
AAAAAATTGACTTTGGTAACAGAGTTTTAGCCTTAACCCAAGCGTATTGAGCTATGAGGTACATCATTAAAGCTGAAAGCTATGAGAGGAGAGGGGCAAAGAGAAAAACTGTATTGCATAATAGCAAGAAGCGCTGTCATATTTTTTAATGTGCAGTTGCCACAGCAAGATTTACTAAGGCAGCTTATAGTAAGCTGGTAAACTAATCCTTGCAAATCCATGTTTGTTTCTCCCGAAGTCCCACCAAAGTACGAGTTAGAGGAACTTTCCAGGCAGTTTCCTGAGCTAAACATTCCCGCAGTGGAGACTTGTTTAGCCTTTTTGAAAACCACAGCCCTTGTTTATGCCGCATTCGAGGTCCACTTGGCTCGCCATCAGCTGTCTATGGGTAAATTTACACTTGTCATGCAATTATTCCGAGCAAAGGGTCAGCAGTTAACACCTTCAGAATGTGCTGAACGTTCTGGTGTAACCCGTGGAACCATAACTGGATTATTAGACGGTTTGGAACGGGATGGATGGGTGAAGCGACAACCACACCCGGAAGATAGACGCCGTTTAGTCGTGCAACTGAGCGAGCAAGGGCAACAGAATTTGATAAAGATGCTGCCAGATCATTTTTGTCGAACTACTGGACTGATAGCTCATCTAAGCCTTACTGAGCAGCAGACACTGATACAACTGTTGTCTAAGCTACAGGCAGGAGTACCAACGATGCGAGATTTTTAGCTTAAACAGGTAAATACCTTTATAGTCAGGAAATTTTATATTATGATAATAAGGAGCCATATTATATGTAACCAAATTCTTTCCCCACTATCACAGCAGAAAAATATGCCTGTAACTCAACCTCAACAAGCCTCAAATAGTATTCAGTTGCTGCGCGATGCTCTTACAGAGCCACTACGCGACCGCGTCGTTCTAATTACGGGCGCAAGTAGCGGCATTGGTGCGGCAACTGCCAAGCTACTAGGACAACACGGTGCTGCGGTTGGCGTAAATTACTATGCTAATGAAGCAGCAGCAGAGGACGTAGTTGAATCGATTACATCCAATGGCGGTCGGGCAGTGGCAGTTAAAGCCGATGTGCGCGATCAACAACAAGTCGATGCAATGGTGCAACAGATTTCAGATACTCTAGGTGCTATTGATACGTTGGTGATCAATGCCGTCACGAATTTTTCAATGGCTCCTTTTGTGGATCACCACTGGGAAGACTTTGAAGCAAAATTGGTCGGAGAACTGAAAGCCGCTTTCTTCCCCTGCAAAGCGGTTGTTCCTTCGATGATAGAACACAAGCGAGGCTGCATCATTGCCGTCAGCACTGGCTTATCTCGCTATCCAGGTGAGGGATTTATGGCTCTCAGCACCGCCAAATCTGGATTAGATGCCTTCATCAAAAGTCTAGCACTGGAACTTGGACCCCACGGCATTCGTGCCAATGTCGTAGCGCCTGGATTAACCCTGACTAATGCCACAGCCGGATTACCTCAAGAACATAAAGACGCTTCGGCTCAAAGGGTGCCCTTAAAGCGAAATGGACTGCCAGAGGATATTGCCGGAGCTATTCTGCTGTTAGCGTCTGAAGAAGCAAGATTTATTACCGGGGCATATTTACCCGTGAGTGGCGGTATACAAATGCTTTGATTGGTCAATAGACATCTGGTAGAAATTAAATATGCATTACCCAGAACCCTTGTAGAGACGTAGCACTGCTACGTCTCTACATTCTTTTTCACTCCTATGTCTACAGCTGACAATTCACGTTATGTGGAAAAGCTAACGATTGACCTAACCCCCTAACCTTTCAAGGGTAGGTGTTTAAGAAAGTCGCCAAATGAAGGTATGATAGCGATCTATGACTTGTAAGTAGAAACCACAAATTCAGGGGGCGCGATCGTGAGCTTTCAACGGTTTTTTTTTGGATGCAAGTGGTGAAAAATGCTCAGTTAAATGAGTGGACGAGAACAGTGATCAAAAAAATGCCACATCTGACC
>CAZZZY010001090.1:0-1996 GCA_964658545.1 uncultured Acetobacteraceae bacterium
CCCACTCCCCACTCCCTTCGTAATATTTATGACCAAAGAACAAACTTGGAGCCAGAGGTTTGAATCAGCATTGCATCCAGCGATCGCTCGTTTTAATGCCAGTATAGGTTTTGATATTGAATTAATAGAATATGACCTGACTGGTTCTCAAGCCCATGCCAAAATGCTAGCTCACACGGGCATTATCTCCTCAGAGGAAGGTGAGCAACTGGTTGCAGGTTTAGAACAAATTCGCCAAGAGTACCGCCAGGATAAATTTCAGCCTGGTGTCGATGCTGAAGACGTACATTTTGCAGTGGAAAAACGACTGACAGAAATTGTCGGCGATGTGGGTAAAAAACTGCATACGGCGCGATCGCGTAATGACCAAGTTGGCACTGATACTAGACTTTACCTCCGCGACCAAATCCAACAAATCAAAAACGAATTGCGAGAATTTCAAGGTGTTCTACTAGATATAGCTGAAAAACACGTTGAAACCCTGATTCCAGGCTATACCCACCTCCAACGCGCCCAGCCTTTGAGTTTAGCTCACCACCTCTTGGCATACTTTCAAATGGCACAACGCGACTGGGAACGCCTGGGAGATGTTTCTCGCCGCGTGAATATCTCACCTTTGGGGTGCGGTGCTTTAGCGGGAACAACTTTCCCTATTGATCGCCACTACACAGCCAAGCTATTGAATTTTGAAGATATTTATGCTAATAGCCTCGATGGAGTTAGCGATCGCGATTTTGCGATCGAATTCTTGTGTGCTGCTAGCTTGATTATGGTTCACCTCAGCCGCCTTGCAGAAGAAGTCATTCTTTGGTCATCTGAAGAATTTCGTTTTGTCACCCTTAAAGATAGCTGTGCCACAGGTTCCAGTATCATGCCCCAAAAGAAAAATCCTGATGTGCCAGAACTGGTGCGGGGAAAAACGGGGCGTGTATTTGGTCATCTCCAGGCGATGTTAGTGATTATGAAGGGGCTACCCTTGGCATATAACAAAGACCTGCAAGAAGACAAAGAAGGTTTATTTGATAGCGTTAACACAGTCAAAGCCTCTCTAGGAGCAATGACGATTTTGCTCAGGGAAGGCTTAGAGTTTCGCACCCAGCGTTTAGCAGAAGCCGTAACCGAAGATTTTTCCAACGCTACCGATGTAGCAGATTATTTGGCAGCACGAGGCGTTCCTTTCCGGGAAGCCTACAACCTTGTGGGCAAGGTGGTGAAAACTAGTATTGCCGCAGGTAAACTCCTAAAAGATTTGAAATTAGAAGAGTGGCAACAACTACATCCGGCATTTGCAGCAGATATTTATGAGGCGATATCCCCTCGTCAAGTTGTGGCAGCCCGCAACAGTTACGGTGGTACTGGCTTTGTACAGGTAAGCAAAGCACTGATAGCCGCCCGCGCTCAAATCGATCATCAATAGAGGGAATTGGGAATGGGGCATAGGGCATGGGGAATGGGGAGGATCAGGGAGATGAGGGAAAGAATGAGAATAACCCAATGCCTAATGCCAAAAAATAAATAAAGGCGTACATTTGTACGCCCTAAAAGATAAATAAAAGGATTTAAGCAGTCAGCTTAGTCAGTGTCAGCGGCTGTTGCTGCGCCTTCTTCTTCTTCACTCTTCGGTGGTCTTTGTTGGAACCTTCTCTGCATTCTTCCTGTGGTAGTTCGTTTACGAAACTTTCTGGCATACGCCTGGTTCCGTAGCGCCTTTTCTTTTTTCGGGTTACGGCGCTTGGCCATGTTCACCTCATTAATAAACAACAAAAAAGTAGCAACTAGGCATCACGTAGGCAATATTAGCTACCAATGTTATTGATATACTTGTAGCCTAGTGCAGCAATAAATACGCTTTGAACAGTGTGCTAGTCTACCGCATTTTACCTTGCTTTGTCAATAAAAATTTATAATTATGTCCTTAGCAGCTAGATGAAAAATACCTGTTAAACCTCATCTATGTTGAGAACCGTAGTTTTTGCCCTCGCCCTAAATCCCTCTC
>CAZZZY010001091.1:0-1993 GCA_964658545.1 uncultured Acetobacteraceae bacterium
TTAACAGAACAAACTAAAGAAGATGAATCCAAGGATACAGAAGGGGCAGAGTCTAACGATGGATTAGATGGTTGGGCTGAAGATACAAAGTATCTAGATGAACTAAATGAACTGAAAAACCGCATTCAAATACTTCATAGAAATAGTAGGATTAGGCTACTCAAAATATGTGATGAGAAAGGGAAGTGTTCATCAATAGTATGTGATGAGAAAGGGAATTGTTCATCAACAATTCGTAATGTTGATTTAGACTATCGGGTCAATAAGTAGGGGCGGCAGAGAAAAATAAGGTAAGCGAGGGACATACAATATCATAGAATATAACAGATGACGTAAAAGCCTTGCAGTAATTAAGATAGAAGACAATTTCCTCTAGCACTGAAAAAACAAAACTTTTTGAAGAGAACAAGTATATTAACCCAAGTTTGAGGCATCTATCAAAAGGCTGCTCGTATTTGTCTGTGCGCTAGAGTATAGACAAGTAAACATAACTTTTTTATCACTCTCGCCAAAGTATAATTAGGGGCGATCGCAAAAACTAAGACAGAGAGTTCTGAGGGATTTTTTCAACTTCAAATTATTGTTAATAATCTGACTTGCTCAATTTTTCAAAACTTCAATATCCCTTTTTTCTATTTTCCTCTGCCTAGAGTGACAAAAGAGGGATATGTGGAATATCCTGTGTTCCGAAAATCAAGCCTAAACAAGATGCTTTAGAATATTTTTAATCCGTAATTCCATTCAATAATGGGTAGTGTTACTGTAGCTATCATCAGGTACAAGTACACTAAATCTCTAATGCTAACCGAATCAATAAAGTAATATATAATACATTGCCTCGTCAACCATCAGCCATCCAACTTCCATCCATCAGCACAATTAATCACGGGATCGCTTGCTGTATTCTTCACAGTTTGTTACAAAAGTACAAAGAACTTCTAGAGACTAAAAACCACATGTTCGGCGGACTTACTGGTTTACAAGATCCTAAAGGCACTGATTGGGGAGAGCGGATGCTCAACACAGTCGCCAGCCAAACGATTCGCCACCTGTTTACCCAAAGCGAGTCAGTAGAAGTCTTTGTGCGCTGCTTCCCCTCCAGCAAACTGTTGCAAGGCAGCATTGATAGCTTCAAAATGAGCGGTCGTGGCTTGGTGATTCGGAGAGATTTCGCGGTGGAGGAGATGTCTTTTGAAACTGATGCGGTCGCTATTGACTTCGGCTCGGTTCTAAGCGGCAAACTCAGTCTGAAGCAACCCACTCAAGCGATCGCTCAAGTCATATTATCAGAAGCAGGCATTAACCAAGCCTTTAGTGCGGAACTGGTGAAAAAGCGCCTGCTTAACCTCTCCGTACCATCCCTGACGGCATTATCTGGTGGTGAACCAGTTTCCTTTACGGAAGTTCAGGTACAGCTATTACCTGAAAATCGCTTACAGCTTGTAGCAAAAGCAGATTTAAACAATGGTGAACTTGTGCCCCTGAGCATGATCCTAACTGTAGGCATTGAAAGGCGGCGGCGAGTCTCTTTCAAAGATCCAAAAATC
This sequence comes from uncultured Acetobacteraceae bacterium, assembly GCA_964658545.1. Lineage (GTDB taxonomy): Bacteria > Cyanobacteriota > Cyanobacteriia > Cyanobacteriales > Nostocaceae > Nostoc. Next base: position 1,548 of record CAZZZY010001091.1, read on the forward strand.
GAACTTGATCAAGTACCAGAAGCACAACGGGAAATTTCTCAAACCTTGAGTGTAGCGCTAGTAGAAATTTTAGATAATATGGTTGATCTGGATCGTTTTGACCTCGATGGAGTGAAAATGCGACTCAACCGATTAGAAACTGAAGGCCAAAAACTTATTTTCAGTGGATATGCTGAAGTTGAACGTATTCCAAGTAGCAAATGATATGCAAAAAATCAAACTAAAGTTTTTCTGAGCAGCTTTTGGACACCCCAGTCTGTTCTGAGGTTTTGGTAAATTCACGTTTCAAGTGCGCCCAACACAACTGCCTGCGTCCTATATCTACCCAAACTTAAGGGGCGGACAATTGTCATGGTGGTGCATGACCTGAATCAGGCGTGTTGTTATGCTCATAACCCAATACGCTTGGGTTAAGGCTAAAACTCTGTTACCAAAGTCAATTTTTT
>CAZZZY010001092.1:0-1992 GCA_964658545.1 uncultured Acetobacteraceae bacterium
TAGTCGTTGGTCATTAGTCGTTGGTAATTGGTTATTTGTCAAAAACTGAAGACTAATAACCATATACCAAGAACAAATGACAACTGACAAAGGATAAATGATAAATGCCTTATATTAATGTTCGTGGCGTTGAGCATTACTACGAATGGGTGAAAAAACCAGCTGGTTCTTTGGTAAAACCAGTGATAGTTTTCATGCACGGTTGGGCTGGTTCGGCTAGATATTGGCAAAATACCGCTAATGTTTTATCAGAGCAATTTGATTGTTTACTCTACGATTTGCGGGGATTTGGCCGTTCTCGTGGGAAGCCAAGCATAGCCCAAGCAAGTGAAGCTGTTGCTGAGTCTGAGTCCCCGCAGGAAGAATCAGAGGCAATCAGAGAGTTGACTTATGAATTAGAAGAATACGCTGATGATTTGGCAGCTTTGTTAGATGGGTTGCAACTTCAGCGCGTCTATATCAATGCTCATTCAATGGGCGCGTCTGTTGCCACTTTATTTTTTAACCGCTACCCCCAACGGGTGGAACAAGGAATTTTAACCTGTAGCGGCATTTTTGAGTACGACGAAAAATCTTTTAGTGCCTTTCATAAATTTGGTGGCTATGTGGTGAAATTCCGTCCCAAGTGGTTAAGCAAAATCCCATTTGTTGACAGGATGTTTATGGCTAGATTTTTATATAGTTCCATACCACATTCTGAGCGTCAAGCTTTTTTACAAGATTTTCTCGAAGCAGATTACGATGCAGCTTTAGGGACAATTTTTACTTCTGTTAGTAAGGCTCAAGCTGAAGTGATGCCGCTTGAGTTTGCCAAGCTGACAGTGCCAACTCTGCTTGTGGCGGGGGAGTATGACAAAATTATTCCAGCTGAGATGGGGCGTAAAGCAGCTGCACTGAATGACAAAGTGGAATTTGTGATGATTCCTAACACAGCCCATTTCCCGATGTTGGAAGATGCTCCAACTTATATGCAACGGGTGCAAGAGTTTTTACAAATTTCCATATCAGAACCACAGGTGTGATGACTTAAACGAACCACAGAGACAAGGCAGCGCGGTCTTGGGGGTTTCCCCCATGAGCGACTGTCGCCCAGAGAACGCAGAGGGAGGAAAATAGAGAGGATTTTTATGCCAGTTTTGGGATATTTCTCTATTTGGTGTAGGAGTGTCACTTGCAAGAAGTTATTGTCGGATAGCCTGCACAAACTCGGCAACAGCATCGTACTGGTAAGGATGTGCGATATATTTTAGCAACAAAGCTGGATCTAAATTCGGTAAGAAACCACTACGGTTTACTTCTTCATATTCGCCAACCTCGTTTAAACGGAATATCTTTATTTGGTCAGATTTGCAGAACCAAACTTCAGGCACTTTCTTGGGTTTGAATAACTCCTTACGGTTAATAGTGCCACTAGTAATAATAACTTCAATAACAATGTCTGGCGTTTCTTTGTTGCTGCCAATGCAGTAAGATTCATCTGGAGTACCAGAAGCATAGCCAGGTTCTTCGAGAGTGAAACCACCGCGACCATAGAACCGGATACCCAACTCTTTCATGTAAGCTTCTAGCAAGTATCCAAGAGTTCTTTTTACGTACTCGTGCTTATCTCCAATGGGTGAAATAATTTCTAATATTCCTGACAAATAAGAGAGTCGCACATTGCGGTTATCCTTTAGAGGATGTTTGAAAAGTCGTAAAGTATACTATAAACCCCTCTCCAAACCTCTCCCCGAAGCGGAGAGAGGCTTTGAAACCCCCCTTCCCTCGTAGGGAAGGGGGGCTAGGGGGGTTAGGTTCCTGATGTTTTGATGTTACCAAAAATACTTTTCAAACATCCTCTAAGCAGTTAAGAGAATAAAGTAAAAGATAAATTAATAATTGTTTTAAGTAACTTTCTACTTTTCGTCTTTCTTCAATTTCCAAAGCTTCGACTTCTTCTATAGGAGTGCGATTTGATTTCTGAAAAAATCTAAGTATCTGTAGGGTGTGTTA
>CAZZZY010001093.1:0-1992 GCA_964658545.1 uncultured Acetobacteraceae bacterium
GCCAATGAATAGTGCCGTTACCCTCACCCCAATTTCTGCGCTTTTTACTAGGGTTATCTTTACTGGGGGATATCTCTATTTGTTCAGAGTTTTTACTAGGGCTATTATCAATACCCCCCAGTAAAAATTCCGATACAGGAGGCGGATGGAATCGAGTGGAGTTTGAGGACTCAGATATTCCATCACCGCAAATTCTGGATAATTCCATAGGATTTGTCAAAAAATACCGTTGCTGTGCCTGTTTCACCGTGCCGTGCTTTAGCCATGATTAGCTCTAATATTCCTTGGTCTGTAGTGTCTGGGTTGTAGTACTCATCCCGGTAAGCGAGAATAATATTGTCTGCAACCATCTCTAGAATTCCCGATTGGCTAAGGTCGCTCATCATTGGGCGCTTATTCTGTCTGCCCTCAACTCCCCTAGAGATTTGCGACAGTGCTAGCACAGGTACATCTAGTTCCCCTGCCATTTTGTAAAGTCCCCTGGCTACATCTCCTAGTTCATAACTGCGGTTGCCCCCTGAGTCCTCTGCCATCATTTGCAGGTAATCAACGACAACTAGCCCCAGTTTTCCCTCTTTAGCCTTAATTTGGCGGCATTCTGATGCAATTTGTGAAACGGTGATGCCCCTTGAATCATTCATATAAAGCGGCAGTTCTGAGGCAATATCAACGATTTTGGCAATAAGCGTGAATTCCCAATCTGCTAAAGGTTGAAATTTGGCTCGATGTCTGCGGATGCGATCGTTCTTCAGTGGCGTTAATCCTAAATGTTTGTAGGCATTGGTGACGCTAATTAAACTCCACAGCCTGTACTCTAATTGTTTCTTTGTCATCTCCAACGAGAAGATAGCCACAGGTAAATTGTGGAGCAATATCATCTTGAGAGCTAGTTGCAACGAAATTTGGGACTTTCCCATTGACGGTCTACCCGCAACTATGGTGAGCGTACCGCCTTCAAATCCAACCATTAAATTATCGAGTTCATCAAGTCCTGTAGAGTAGATAGGGCTTCCTGAATCTAATTCCTTGTAAGCTGCAATAGTAATTGTGCTGTTGTGTTCGGTGTTTGAACCAAAGCTTTGGTTAGAAAGCTGGAATACTTTCTGTTGCGATTGGTCAAGGATTTTGGGTAACTCAGTTTCAGTTTCGTAACCCAGATGCACAATTTCATTGCCAGCCTTGATTAACTGCCGCCGCAGGTATTTTTCCATTACTAACCCAGCCATTGCGTCGATGTTCACAGCTGACACCGTGCGGTCTACCAGAGTTGCTAATTTATTTCTCCCGCCAATACGGACTAGTATTTCATGGTCAGTCAGCCAACTGGTGACAGAGAGCAAGTCTGTAGGTTTACCCTGGCTGTGAAGGCGCAGCGCTGCTTGATAGATATCTTTGTGAGCGCTGATGTAAAAAGCTTCTGGAATCAAAGAATCGCTCACTCTACCTATTGCTTCTGGGTCAAGCATGATACCACCTAAAATCGCCTCTTCCGCCTCAATGTTTTGGGGTGGCAGGCGATCGCTACCATCACCTTGGAAACTTAGTTGTTCTGTCATAAGCAACTTGAAACTTTAGATTGAGTTGGGCAAAGCTTCCATTGATTCATTTGTGTTGCCGTACATGGACATAGCTTGTTGTCGTTGTTGCTCAAGTTCCTCTTGAAACTTTTTCATTTGACTGCTACGGCTACTCTGAGATTTTTTGGACTCGGCTTGTTGGCAGGTCACAAATTTTTTGTAATAAACCTCCCAACGGTTCTGTCCGGCTTTAGTGGTGTGTGCTAACCAAGCCTCTATGTCATTCACTGGCTGGCTAAGATTCTTTGTCTTTTCCTCACAAAAATTCAAAAAATTCGCTCGCTCGTCTTCTAAGAGAGAGTCTATAAATTCTAAATAAGTCTTATTAATCTTAGGTGTGCTGGAATCTTTATCTGGCAATACTTCTGGCTCGTGCTTGTTGCGTGGCGATCGCGCAAGTTGCGTAGCGATCGCG
>CAZZZY010001094.1:0-1985 GCA_964658545.1 uncultured Acetobacteraceae bacterium
TCATCTCCCCCACTCCCCACTCCCCAATCACTTGACTTTCAGCACCGACTTCCCTAATGACTGGCAAATCACATCATTTTGTGGTGTATGGATACGGCTACATAGAACGTCACGGTAGTGTCGCTCTAAAGGATTCTTTTTTAACATACCAGGATTACCAGTCAGTTCTAAGGCAATCTCCACAGCTCGAATCGAGTTAGTTGTAGTAAGGTATTTAACAGCCTGTGCCTGTAATCCTACGTTAGGCTCATACTCGCCCCGATCAATATCTTGAGCCAAACTATAAATTAATCTATTGTTAGCAAACAGCAGTGCTTCTATTTCACCCACAGCAGTTTGAAAGCGTGGCAGAGTTGCCAGTGGCTCTTTGAGATTAGAAGGCGATCGCTCCCAAAGATATTTAACAAGCCAGTCTCGCGCACTAGTCGCAACACCGAGATATAAGGCACTCACCGTTAAACTGCCCCAAGTGGAAATCACCGGGTCAAAAGATGGCACAGCAGATATGGGACTGATATTCAGGGCATACTCTGAGGGGATTAATACATTCTCTAAAATCAGATCGTGGCTGCCTGTAGCTCTCATCCCCAAGTGATCCCAGGTTTCGACAATTTGCAAACCGGGCAGATCGCGCGGAACCAAAAAACTGCCAACTTGTGGTTCATCCTCAGTTGTCCGTGCCCAAACAACAAAATAACTAAGGATGGGACTACCCGTGGTGTATTGCTTGTGGCCTGTTAAACACCAACCCTCTGTTGTCCGTTCAGCAATTGTGGCAGGTAATCCGCCTCTAGCTGGGGTTCCTAACTCTGGTTCGACACGGGCAGCGTTGAGCAGGGCAATACCTTCAATCGATTCACGACAAAGCCGTTGATATACTTTTGGATGCCAGCGACGGCTACGGGCCGCATGAGCATGTTGTAGATAGTGCATTGTCAATACTAGGGCGGTCGAAGCATCGCCACGCCCTATCCCTTCAATCACTCGGCAAATACTTGGCAGACCCAAATCCTGACCACCTAGTTCACGTGGAATAGTGAGGCTGAGTAATCCTGCCTCATGCAAAGCTGTAAAATTCTCGAAGGGAAAAGAACCATCTTTGTCGTGTGCCCCTGCACGGGTGGCAAAGTCCTTGGCTAGAGCCTCAACTTGGTCGAAAATATTGGAGAGAGTTTCTAAGTTTTTGGTTACAAAGGTGTTTGGCACTGCTTGCTCCAACTGTGACATAAATACTCCTTCAAAGCTCAATTTAGTACTACTGAATCCCATCCCACGAAAATTTGATGTTCCTGCAAACTTAAGATCCTGGCATAGCCTAAATCCCGCTTTCTTTTCTTCCTCAGTTTCTGACCTCGAATTCAGGTTTTCTGCTGATCTTAAAAATACTACTTAAAATCGCTCGGAATTTAGTAATTAGTAAGTTCTGTAAGTATGACACAAACAGCTTTTATAGAGCAAGCCAACCAATGCCACAATTTGCTGATCAAAAACAATAACGAAGTGAAACCCAACATTAAACGTTAATTGTTGGGTTACCCTTCGGGAAGCCGCTTTGCGTCTACGTTCCTCAACCCAAGCTACGCAGATTAAGGCTTTTGGGGCTAACCCAAGCGTATTGCCATAAAACCAACGCAAGAAAAGAACCTTAATACTCGCATTGTAAACCACCTCTCAAGTTTTAATTTTCAATGAAGATGTATTGAAAATAACTCCGATTTTGAGGAAATAGGTCAGAATGAAAAAACTAAATCTGAGGTCAGTACCCTTTCATATTCATTGGCTCAAAATAAAAATGAATTGCTGGTAACTGAATATCAAACATCACGACCATCAGAAAATAACTTAGAACAATATAACTTAACATTACCTATTTTGAAAGAATCCGAAAAAGACCTACTGATCGAGTGGAACAAGACTCAAACAAATTATCTTCAGCAAGGGTGTATTCATCAATTGTTTGAATTACAAGTAGAGAAAACACCTGA
>CAZZZY010001095.1:0-1981 GCA_964658545.1 uncultured Acetobacteraceae bacterium
AAAATCTAAAATTGAATGACTATTAAGATATAGCATCAACAATCATGTAATTAATTAGATGAATTCTGGACAGCCATTAGGTTCGGTCATTCAAGGTTCTCTAACTGAAGGTTTAGAAGTACGATTGCATCCTGACATTTCTGTGGAAGATATGCGGGTTGGTAAGTTTCTCGTTGTGCAAGGGATGCGATCGCGCTTTTTTTGTATGCTGACAGATGTAGCATTGGGAGCTGCTAATGCACGAATTATTGCTAATCCCCCCAGCTGGGAAGACACTTTTTTACGAGATGTTTTAGCCGGAAGTGGTACTTACGGTACTATCAACCTCGCGCCGATGTTGATGTTTACTCCCGAATTGGAAGAATCTTTCTCTCCAAGAAATGGCAAATCAGCAAATCCCTTTATCCCATCGGTGACGGGTTTGGCTTCCTTTGTGCCACAAACCAGCACGACAATGGAATTGTTACCTGTTAAAACTATTCCTAGCCACTTTAGTCAAGTTTACGAAGCAAGTGTTGACGATTTTCGGCGCGTATTTGGCTGGGAAGATGACCCCCAAAGGCGCAATTTTTCCATCGGCAAACCTTTAGATATGGATGTGCCCGTTTGCATCGATTTAAACCGCTTTGTGGAACGGAGTAATGGGGTTTTTGGGAAATCTGGTACTGGCAAATCCTTTCTAACGCGGCTACTTTTAGCTGGTGTTATCCGTAAAAATGCGGCAGTGAATTTGATTTTTGATATGCACTCTGAGTATGGCTGGGAAGCCGTTGCAGAAGGGAAGAACGTCAATACAGTTAAGGGATTGAAGCAACTTTTTCCTAGTAAGGTAGAAGTTTATACCCTCGATCCCGAATCGACAAAGCGCCGGGGTGTGCGTGATGCTCAAGAACTTTATTTGAGTTACGAGCAAATAGAAGTTGAAGATATTAAGTTATGTAGTCGAGATTTAGGACTCTCTGACGCAGCCTTGGATAACGCCAATATTTTGTATAGCGAGTTTCGCAAGTCTTGGATTGTCCAGTTGCTGAATATGAGTAACGAAGAAATCGAGATGTTCTGCGAGGAGAAGCGGGGACACAAAGGCTCGATTATGGCGTTACAGCGCAAACTCTTGCGGATGGATAATTTGAAGTATATGCGCGCGGTTTGTCCCCAGAATTATATTGATAAAATTGTGCAATGTCTGGAAGCCGGGAAGAATGTTGTGATAGAATTTGGTTCCCAGTCTAATATGCTCTCTTATATGTTGGTGACAAATATGATCACCCGACGGATTCACGAGCATTACGTCAAAAAAGCAGATAGATTTCTGCAAAGCAAAAATCCTAACGATCGCCCTACGCCGTTGATGATTACCATTGAAGAGGCGCACCGCTTCCTTGACCCAGGAGTGGTACAAAGTACTATCTTTGGGACTATTGCCCGTGAACTGCGGAAATATTTCGTCACGCTTTTGGTAGTTGATCAACGTCCATCAGGCATAGATAATGAAGTTATGTCCCAGATTGGGACTCGCATTACCGCTTTGCTCAATGACGAAAAAGATATTGACGCGATTTTTACAGGTGTATCTGGTGGTAGCGGACTGCGATCGGTATTGGCAAAGTTAGACTCTAAGCAACAAGCTTTAATTCTAGGTCACGCTGTTCCGATGCCAGTAGTAGTGCGTACCCGTCCTTACGACGCAACTTTTTACGAAGAAATTGGTGAGCCAGCTTGGGAAGAAAAACCTGACGCAGAAGTATTTGCTGCTGCTGAACTCGCCAAAGCCGACCTGGGATTCTAAATAATTTGTAATTCGTAATACTCGCCTTCAGCGAGAAGCAAGCTACGTAATTCGTAATTCCTAATGACGCTCTCTAAGAGGATGTTTGAAAAGTTGTGGGGGGTCATATTTTATGCCAATCGCCTTACCAGTTGCTTATGGGGGAAACCCCCAACTCTTGGAGACGCTCCGCGTTGGCGGAAGCCTCTCCAA
>CAZZZY010001096.1:0-1979 GCA_964658545.1 uncultured Acetobacteraceae bacterium
CCAGCCAGATGTAAAGCTTGTAGGATTTCTACACAACTAGCTGGGGTGTCTAGTCCCACACCGTTAGCAAGCCGTCCATTGCGGTTGGGGTAGTTTGCCAAAATTAGGGCAATTCGCCGTTCTTGGGGTGGTTTAGAACGCAGACGCGCCCAATGTGCTGCTAATTTAGCAACGAACTCAATGCGATCGCTGACTGGTTCATAAATTACCACATCTGTCTCTAAATGGGGATTACGAGTTTGTACTGCTTTAAAAGACACAGCACGGGTAATAATCCGCCCATCTACTTCTGGTAGCGCCACATTCATCCCAATATCGCGGGGAGAAAGCCCTTGAAACTGTGACTCCCACTGCTCAATTGACCCGCCACTGAGGATTACCTGCAACACAGGCACATCTAATTTTTCCCATAGTTCGGTTTGGGGTGTTTCACTTTCCAAGCGTGCTAGAGAAAAACTGGTGGTGTTTAGCAGCACAGCTATTGATTCGGTTTCTTTGGGTTGGAAAAATTCACTTAACTCAGCTTGGACATCGGGTTCACGCAATGAGGAAACAAACACTGGCACTGGTTGTAAATTTTTCTGTACTAAGGCTTCGCATAAAGCATCAATTACCTTAGTGTTACCAGCTAAATAATGAGCGCGATAAAAAAGGATGCCGACTTTGGAAATTGGGCATTGGGGAGGTAGTGCGGTCTTCTCCCAAGGGGAGACGCTAAGAGCGATGGGGTTTCCCCAAGTGGAGCAACTGCCGTCATTAGGAATGGGGAATGGGGAATTGGGTTCTGAGGTGGATGAATCAGTCTCTAACTCTCCCTTACCCCTCTGCCCCTCTACTCCCCATTCATACAATCCCACGCGCGGAATCGGCTGAGGTAGGGGGGGATTATATGCAGTTAACAGGCAAGTGTCAGAGATAAATTGGAGAGCATTAACGAAATTTTCTACGCCGCCTTCGCTAAAATATTGCCATACCTGGTTAGCAATCCCTAAAGGCACGGTAGACTGAGAAATTAAATCGGGATCAAAAGCATCGTCCCCTGGCATTACAATAAGGGTTCTACCATTACGTTGCACAATTTCTTGCACTACTTCTAAGCCATAACCCCAGTAAGAACGTCCTCCTAACAGACGCAAAATAATTACCTGGGCAAGTTCCAAAACTTGCTCTCCATAAGTATCTATACTTAACTGTTGCTGCAACTGCAACAGATTGGCGACTCTTAATGCAGGAAAGTGTGCAGGTAATTTTGGAACCGCAACTGCTAAAGTTTGAATGTCGGTATCCGCAGCAGTAATCAACACAAAAGGCGCTGGGGTTTGTTCTATAAAAATTAAACCCTCTGGTTGATTCCATCCACCCGATATGCTACTTGTACGATGCATAATGCTTTATTACCGTCTTAAATTATTGGTTATTACACAATCAAAACAAACTTTTTTCCCTGCATTTAGCCCCCTCTTACTAGTAATGATTAAAAATGCTTAGTTCTCCTGATTTGAGCTTTTCTCGAACCTTGCCTATTGTTGTATTTAATCAGCTTGGGGAATTGTTAGAGCAGATGGCTCAAACAGTGGAAAATACTACTCTGGTACTGACAGAAGCTGTTTTGGCACGGATTTACATACCTGTAGAGTGGCAAAGGCAAAGGTTTACGTTGGTAGTTTCTGAGCAGTTTAGTGCGCTTTTGTTAGGAAATTTTGAGGAAGGGGAGCAGGAGACTAGGGGGGATGAGGGAGAAAAACTACTGGCTCAGGACTCAGGACTAAATGCTAGATTGACATTTAATTTAGAGGCGATCGCTTCCTTTGTCTCCGAATTGAGAGACTTTTTTGAGTGCGATTCCTCCACTCACCAAAATCTCCAATGCTATCGCCAAATTATTAGACCTAATGATGTCACGCTCCAAAGTCAATTTACGCTGTTGTTATTAGAATATCTCCTAACTCAGCCAAACCAAGAAATAATAGCACCTCCAA
>CAZZZY010001097.1:0-1977 GCA_964658545.1 uncultured Acetobacteraceae bacterium
GAAATATATTAGCAACTCTGGTAGACCGCACAGTGTCAGCTGTCAACATTGACGCTTTAGCCGAGTTGGTAATGGACAAATTCGTGCGTAGACAGTTAATCAAGGCTGGAAATGAAATTGTACATCTGGGTTACGAGACAGAAACTGAGTTACCACAAATCCTTGACCAATCAGAACAGAAAATTTTCCAATTATCTAATCAAACCCTATCTTCAAACACTGAACACAACAGTACGATTAACGTTGCTGCTTACGAGGATTTAAATTCAGGAAACCCTATTTACCCTACAGGACTTCATGAACTGGATAATTTGATGGTGGGATTTGAAAGCGGCACACTCACCATAGTTGCGGGTAGGCCATCAATGGGGAAATGCTGCCATTTTAATACTGAAATAGTATTGCGAGATGGCAGTCTTTGCACAATTCAAGAACTTGTGCAACGTAAACAAGGAGAAGTCATAACCCTTGGGGATGACTGGAAGGTTCACTTCTGTACACCATCTGATTTTATTAATAGCGGTATCAAACCTGTTTTTCGTGTAACTACGCGATTGGGGCGGTTTGTTGAAACAACAATTACTCACCCTTATCTCACTATTAATGGCTGGAAACCTCTAGCTAATTTGAAGTGTGGTGATAAAATCGCAGTGCCGCGTCAACTCGATATTTTTGGAGAAGAAACTCTTCGTGCTTGTGAAGTGAAATTACTGGGTTATCTTATCGGAGATGGATGTCTATCTGTCACCAACATGGTTCAGTTTGCTAACAACAATCCTGCTATTGGGACAGATTTTGTTGAAGCGATTTTGGGATTTAGCCCCTCTCTCAAAGTGCAAATGGACTCTCTAGAAAAAAGAGCAATTAGGTACTGCGTTTCGAGAGATTTAGAATTTACTACAGCACAAAGAAAAATTTTTGCTGAGTGTCTAGCTTCTTTCATGAAATCATCAGCTAATACTACTTGGACTCAGAAAGAGTTAGCTAAAGCAATCAATGTTACACCTGCTTTGGTGAGTCAATGGGTACAGGGTAATTGTGTTCCTAATCAAACAACTTTTGTAAAATTATGTCAAGCTCTAGTTGTAGAACCAGAAGAAATTGCCCCGTATGGAATTTTAGCAATTACTAAAAACGCTAAAAATTTACTTTCTCTGTGGTTACAAGAATTAGGGCTGAATGGTAAAACATCTCATAGCAAAGTTGTTCCATCAATAGTCTTTCAATTGAAGCGAGAACAAGTAGCACTGTTTTTAAATCGTCTCTTTGCTACTGATGGATGGGCAACAGTTCTTAAAAGCGGGCAGTCACAGTTAGGATATGCAACAGTTAATGAAAAACTGGCACGACAAGTACAACATCTTCTATTGCGGTTTGGTATAATAGCTGCTTTGAAAAAACGATATGTTAAATATAAAGATCATCGCCGAATTGCTTGGCAATTGGATATTACTGATGCCAAATCTCTGAAAATTTTCATTGACGAAATTGGTATTTTTGGCAAAGAAAAAGCACTATCTTCAGTTAAAGAAGCTTTAGCCCTGAAGAAATATAAAACCAACCGTGACTTAATTCCTGTAGACATCTGGAAGCAAATAGCAGCGGCTAAAGAAAATGAATCTTGGGCAGTTTTGGCAAGACGTGCCGGAATCAAAGGAAGCTCCAATATGCATATTGGTAAGAGAGCGCCAACACGGGAAAGGCTACTTCAAATTGCAACTGCATTAGACAATTTACACCTTCAGCAAATTGCTACAAGTGATGTTTACTGGGATGAAATTGTTTCTATTGAACCAATTGGAAACCATCAGGTATATGACTTGACTATTCCAGAAACTCACAACTTCATTGCTAACGATATTTGTGTTCACAACTCCCAGATCGCCTTGTTTTTGGCTTTCCAAATGATACTGTTCCATGAGCTACCTGTGGTCATCTTCTCCTTGGAGATGACAAAGAAACAATTGGAGTACAGGC
>CAZZZY010001098.1:0-1963 GCA_964658545.1 uncultured Acetobacteraceae bacterium
TTGGGAATTGGGAATTGGGCATTGTTATTCTTCCCTCACTCCCTCACTCCCTCATCTTTTAAGAATTTAAAATGTCGCTAATAATCTGAAGGGCTATTTGAATTTGGTCGCTGTCGATAACTAGAGGTGGACAAAAACGAATTGCTGCTTTACCGCAACCTAGTAATAATAAACCGCCTAAAAAAGCTTCTTGGATAATGCGATCGCGCAATTTATGATCAAGATTACCCTGTTCATCCAATAAGTCCACCGCTACCATCAAACCTTTACCTCGTGGGAGCGATACTCTGGGAAATCTTTGATGCAACTCGCTAAGACTAGCTTGTAATAATTCTCCCATCTGGGTAGCGTTGGTCATCAAACCACTTTCTAGCAGTCGCAGAGTGGCAATACTGGCAGCACAAGCTACGGGATTACCGCCAAATGTGGTAGCGTGAGAACCGGGAGGCCAAGTCATTAACTCTGGTCTGGCAAGTATCGCTCCTAAAGGTAGACCACTGGCGATACCTTTAGCAGTAGTAATAATATCAGGCATCACTCCCCAATGCTCGATCGCAAATAAGCGACCAGTCCGCCCCATCCCTGCTTGCACTTCATCCACCACCATCAGAATACCGTGGCGATCGCAAATCTCCCGAATTCGTTTTAAAAAACCATCCTCTGGTACGATATAGCCACCCTCTCCTTGAATCGGCTCGACTACGATGGCCGCTACTTCTTGCGGTGGTAAAATTGTCCCAAATAGGTGTTTTTCTAAATAATCTAAGCTAGCGTGAGTCCCATAAGGGATATGAGTCACCCCAGGAACTAAAGGCCCAAAATTCTCTCTCTGCACTGCTTTGGAACCTGTGAGAGACATTGCTCCATAGGTACGTCCGTGAAATGCACCTAAGAAGGCCACAATGAGCGATCGCTTGGTGTAATATCGAGCTAGTTTAATGGCTCCTTCGTTGGATTCGGCCCCGGAATTGGTGAAAAATACTTTTGCCGGAAATGTACTGTTACTCTGTGGTTGAGGAAAAGGGGCACGAATCGCTAATTGTTCCGCTAGTTCCACCATTGGCTCATAATAAAAATCCGTCCCTGACATATGCAGCAGACGCGCCGACTGTTCTTGAATTGCTTTGACGACTTCCGGGTGGGCGTGTCCGGTGGCGGTAACGGCTATACCTGCGGTCATATCCAGAAATACATTGCCATCCACATCTTCTACCATACACCCCTGACCGCGAGATACAACTAACGGGTAATCGCGGGTGTAAGAAGGGGAAGTTACGGCGCGATCGCGTTGTACAATTGCTTGAGCGCGAGGCCCAGGTAAGGAAGTTATTAAATGGGGTGTACGAGGTAAATTTAGTTTAATAGGGATACTTAACATTATTTTTTTGATTTTTTAAAGATTACTGATAATTAAACGCTAAAGTTTGATTGCTGACAGTAGCATTTGATTCCATTGATGTAGAAATTACGCATTTCACGAAAAATTTGAGTATACGTCAGCGAGCTTAAAAAAATACATATATACTCAGAGGTTTTTAACGAAAAAGCTTCATAGTAAAGACTTTCGTATTTTGTAAGACTTTGCCCGTTTTTATAACACAATTTCTGCGATCGCGTCATATTATATTTTTTGAAGCAAGCATAACAGCTTCACTATTAGATGTCAGGCTACAAGCTACAGAACACAGCAATTCCAAATTCGGAATGTAGTGGGAGATACAGATAAAATTACAATTATCGGCATTACCTTTGCCACGACCTAAACAGAAATCTTGACGAATTAATTTCGATAAATACATATCGTTAATGATTTGTCAATATCGTAAAAACAAAGGAATTTTATTGGGACTAATCTGATTAAAAGGCAATACGGTTCAGTTAAGGCTAAAAGTCTTTGTTAAAGTCAGTTTTTTTAACGTAGACGCGGAGCGGCTACTCTTCGAGAACGCCAAAGGCGAACCCG
>CAZZZY010001099.1:0-1961 GCA_964658545.1 uncultured Acetobacteraceae bacterium
ACGATGATCTAATTTAATTTCTGCTGCGTTGATAAAAAAGATTTCAAAAATTCCTCTTGGGGGCTATATAGGGGCTATATATACCCCAACAATAGCTCAGGACTTTGGAGACATTTTGACCCCTATATAGGGTGCATATAGGTGCTAAATGGGGTATATTTGACTGATTAGCATTTTGTACCCCACTTAGCCCCCAAGGGGTTATGATAAACTCTTGAGTCTGGAGAAGAAAGGGGGAGTTATTTTATTCTTCTTTCCCGTACTCCCCCAAATTATCTGAACAGATAACTTTCACTTTCTCAAAGTGTATTACTTGAAGCCTATGTCAAACATTCACACCTTGCAAAAAATTTTTCCTGCTGGCTTTGACAACGGTTATGGAAGTCTAAAACTTTTAGTCGATGGCTTTGAAGTAGTTCGTGTCCGCTTCTTTAAAAGATTGGTATGAAAAATACTTGAAGAAAGTGGTGAATCTGACACTGGATGCCAAGCACCAAGGGGATGAAATCTGGGCGATAGGTGGAGGCTGCCTCTTACCAGGATTTAAGAAGCTGTTGGAGAAAAACAGCTTCAAAATCCTGGACAATCCGGTAGAAGCCAATGTCTTTGGGCTTTTAGAAATGGCAAAAACTATTTTTGCCAAGAATCCAGCATCTACATCTCTTAAGTTATAACGATGGCAGATAAACTCGACTTAACCCCAGAAAAAGTTCGGATCAAAGATAGCTACCGGGAGCGGATATTTGCCGAATCACAGCAACTAGGTAAAAGTTACCTGGAGACGCTTTACTTTAGGGAGCAATGCGATTTTGTTAGATCGGACTTAAATTCTCAGTTAGAGAGCTAAATTCTCAATAAAAACAGTTATTTGGCTGCGATCGCATCAGTCTGGTGTATTCGGGCGAGTTGGAGGAGTCGGTGCAGAAGTTTTTGGAGATGCTGGGAAAACTAAACCGCGCTTATTTGACAGCTTTGGAAGAGAAAGTTTGGTAGTTATTGCAAGAGTTGCTCTCAAGGAAGTTCAGCCACTAACAGGATACATCCGTGGTGGTGTAGCAGCTTTAGCAAGTAAAAAAAGCTATCCAGTTTACCTTGATGAAACAGCAACGCTATTCCAGCAGATCACTGTTTCTGGTGGAATGCGAAGTATGCTGCTTCTGCTATCGCCATCTGACTATTTACGTGCGTCCAATGGCACTTTGGGAGCAATTGTACATTAAACCAGTTCTCACCAAACCTACTTAAGTAGGAGTTGCGTTTATTACATAGAGATATTGAAGTTACAGTAAATAAATAACAGTATATTAGCGGGTTACGATCCACTATGAGGCTAACTACGATATAGCAAACTAGACATTATTTGTTACTCAAGTAGTGGGGTTTGAGCTAATGACTATCAAAAAACCTTTGGTAAAAGAGCAAGGCTGGAATAATCTGCTAATGGTCTTAGGGGTATCTTATTTAGACCAAAGTAATTGTGAGAAATAACTGCACAGATATTGCTGACAATAAAGTACAAATTTTAGAAAGGAAATAAAATCTCCAATCTTTTATCAAGAATGTCTAGAATGCCAAGCAGATTGTTGCTAGTTGGCAATTAAATCTTCACTTTCAATACTTTGATATCCCTACAAAAAACCGGAAAAGTTATTTTCGCTCTACTATTAAACATTGAAAATAGGTGCAATTAAAGATGCAGGAAGTATTAGCGTTGATTGAACAAAAAAAACAGGAATATGCTCAACTTCCCTTGTTTAATTTTATGCAAAATAAAAGTATAAATCCCAGACAAAGGTTAGCTTGGGCACCATGTGCTGCTCATTTTATTATGAACTTTGGAGAACTGAATAAGTATTTTTTGCGAGTAGAACCAACAAATGATCCAATCCAGACACTAATTAACAAGCATACTTATGAAGATGACCATCATTGGCTATGGTTTTTAGAAGATTTGAAGAACC
>CAZZZY010001100.1:0-1961 GCA_964658545.1 uncultured Acetobacteraceae bacterium
TCTTCTTGTTGTTCTCTGATTCTTTCTTGAAACGAATCTTGCATCTGGGGATTCGTCTGAATTATTTGTGCAAATGCAGGAGAATTAATAGATAAAGCTTTTGCAAGCACAATCACTAGTAGCCATGCTTTAACCAGCGATAACCGATTCAACATACAGTTATTTCCTCAAATGTTATAGCTTGGGTTTAGCGATCGCTAAACCCTTAAAAATTCAACACAATTACCCTATATATAAATGCAGGGGCTTGAAATAGTTAACTAAAGCTAATGATTACTAGGTAAGTTAAAGAAGGATTTCAGACGGTTTTACACCATAGATAAACAGAGATAATTTCTCTGATACATCTGTGTTTATCTGCGGTTTCATATTTATAGATGCAACAAGTTTAATTTTTACTTGCTCTCAATTGTCCGCAAGCAGCATCGGCTTCTAAACCACGAGAATAACGCACACTAACAGCAGTATTTTGTTGCTTAAGGATGTTGACAAATGCTTCAATGCGATCGCGGTTGGGGCGTTTGTAGTCTACTTCTTGGATGGGGTTGTAAGGAATCAAATTCACATGACTTTGAAATCCCCGCATACATTTTGAAAGTTCTAATGCGTGTTCTGGTAAATCGTTGACACCAGCTAGGAGAACATATTCAAAGGTAACGCGCCGTCCAGTGATTTCTACGTATTCTCGACATTCAGCCAGCAAATCTTCTAGAGGATAGGCGCGGGCGCTGGGGATGAGTTGTTCGCGCAGTGCTTGGTTGGGTGCGTGAAGACTAACCGCGAGAGTGATTTGCAAATTGTTTTGCGCGAACTGACGGATGCGATCGCGAATACCAACTGTAGAAACTGTAAGCGATCGCGCTCCTATACCGACATCTTGATTCAGAGATTTCAATGCTGCTAGAACATTTTCAGTATTCAACAACGGTTCACCCAGTCCCATAAACACCACATTGCTAACCCGTTGCTGAAAATCTTCTTGCACGGTTAACACCTGATCGATAATTTCGTGCCGTGCTAAGTTGCGTTTGTAGCCTCCTTTACCAGTAGCGCAGAAATCACACGCCATTGGGCAACCCACCTGAGTAGAGACGCAAACTGTCAGACGGGCTTTTGGGCCTTCTCCCTTTTCTGCGAAGGTGGGGATACCAACAGTTTCAATAATTTGCCCGTCTGTTAATCGCAAAAGATATTTGACTGTGCCATCAGGTGCCACAGAGCGGTAATGTAAAGTTGAGCGCCCAATGGGGATTTCTGCTACTTCTTTGCGCCATTGCTTCGAGAATACAGAAATATCAGCTAGCGATCGCACTCCCTTATCATAGATCCATTCATGCAGTTGCTTTCCTCTGTAAGCAGGTTGTCCTTGTTGCTGCACCCAAGTGCTTAACTCCACCAGAGAAGCACCAAGAAGGGGAGGGATTAATTCTGATTTTTCTGGGTTGTGTGAGTTAACCTGAGATACAAGAGGCGTAGCAGACATAAAAAAATCACGAGTTGATGTAGGATCTCTATCCTACACCTGCTAAATCAAGTTAGTCTTGACCAAAGAAGACGGGGAATGGGGAATTAACCAAAGGTTGTGCCGTTCCAGCCCCACATTGCACCCTTAGCGTCTGCAAACTCAATGTAAATCCGATTTTTCGGTACACCTAGAGTTTGGTTAATTTGCTGGCAAAAGTCCTGACTCATCGCTGCGGTTTGGTCTGGCTTCATCGCGCCAATGCTCTTAATTTCAATATAGCAAACGGGGTCTGTATTCCCCGCAAAAGTCATGGGAATTTCTGGCTCAAAAGCAGTCATTACATAAGATTCTGGTTTTCCCAAATGTTTCGCTAACTTGGCTGATAGATTTAAAAGCATGGACTCAATTTCAGCTTTTTGAGGAGCAGATGCAGAAGTTTGTACTTTAATTAATGGCATAGTACTGAATTAGAAACTATTTACACTGTAAAGTCTAG
>CAZZZY010001101.1:0-1959 GCA_964658545.1 uncultured Acetobacteraceae bacterium
TCCAGACGCAGAGTACACAGAGAGAAGAAAAAAACGCTTAACCCAAGCGTATTGGTTTATCCAATCAGATTTTTTAATCACCAACACCGCAACAGACTGGCTCCCCATAAAAAAAGAATCCCACCACTAGAAGTATGGGAGGATCGAAAATAGAATTAGTGAGGATCATGTATAATTCAGGAGCAGCTTTGGAAAAAGCAACAGTGCGTGTAGGTTTGGTAGGTACTGGGTATGCAGCAAAGTTTCGGGCTGAGGCATTGCTTCATGACGAGCGATCGCAGTTAATCGCAGTTGTTGGTCATACCGCAGAAAAAACAGAAACCTTTGCCAGAGAGTATCAGATTGAAGCGTTGAGTTCTTGGCAAGAGCTAGTAAAACGCGAAGATATAGACCTGGTGGTGATTTCCACTATTAATCGAGATCATGGTGCGATCGCGCGTGCAGCACTTAGCAACGGCAAACACGTAGTTATAGAGTATCCCCTTTCGTTGGATGTGGTCGAAGCTGAAGAACTAATTGCCTTAGCCAAAGCACAACAAAAACTACTGCACGTTGAACATCTAGAACTTTTGGGTGGTTTGCATCAAGCCTTGAAGCAAAACTTAACCAAAATTGGTGAAGTGTTTTATGTTCGCTACAGCACCATCAATCCCCAAAATCCCGCACCCCGCAAATGGACTTATAACCACGAGTTGTTCGGCTTTCCCTTAATTGGGGCACTGTCGCGCCTACATCGTCTCACCGATTTATTTGGTAAAGTATTTACTGTTAACTGTCACCAGCGATATTGGGAAATAGAACCGGAATATTACCAAACCTGTTTTTGCACCAGTCAACTCTGTTTTAACAGTGGACTTTTAGCCCAAGTAGTTTATGGCAAGGGTGAAAGTCTTTGGCAATCAGAACGCAAATTTGAAGTTCATGGTGAAAAAGGTGGTTTAATTTTTGATGGCGACACAGGACTTTTTATCCAACCAGGGGAAACAACACCTATAGAGATTGCTCCTCGCCAGGGTTTGTTTGCCAAAGATACGACTATGGTGTTAGACCATCTTTTTGATGGTACTCCTTTGTACATTAACCCAGAAGAGAGCTTATACACTCTAAAGGTTGCTGATGCTGCACAAAGAGCAGCACAGACAGGATTAACTATATTTATGAAATTTGATGAAAACTGAACTAATTGTTATTTTATCCCAACGAGAATTAGACAAAATGCGTCAAGCAGGGCGTTTAGCTGCTAAACTTCTCCAGCATCTTGAACCATTCGTGAAGCCAGGGGTTAGCACTCTGGAACTAAATGATGAAGCCGAACGTTGGACGCAAGCGCATGGAGCAAAAAGCGCACCCCTTGGCTATAAAGGTTTTCCGAAATCGATTTGCACCAGTGTCAATGAGGTAATCTGTCACGGCATTCCCAATGCCAAGCAAATTCTCAAAGAAGGTGACATTATTAATATTGATGTAACGCCCATTGTTGAAGGTTATCACGGCGATACATCCAAGACATTCTTTGTCGGTACACCTTCGGCAAAAACGAGAAAGCTAGTAGAGGTGACAGAAGAGTGTTTGCGCCTGGGTATTGCTGAAGTTAAACCTGGGGGACGCATTGGCGATATTGGTGCAGCCATTCAAGAGTATGCTGAAGCAGAGGGCTTTTCTGTAGTGCGAGATTTTGTTGGACACGGCATCAGTAACATTTTCCACACTGCGCCGGATGTTCCCCATTATGGCACACGTGGTAAGGGCAAGCGCCTCAGACCAGGGATGGTTTTTACCATTGAGCCAATGATTAATGAAGGTACTTACGAAGTCGAAGTTCTCAGCGATAAGTGGACTGCTGTCACGCGCGATCGCAAGCTTTCTGCTCAATGTGAGCATACCTTAGCTGTAACTGAAGATGGCGTTGAAATTCTCACTTTACCTGAAGGCGTGAATTACTGGAACATTTGACAACAT
>CAZZZY010001102.1:0-1948 GCA_964658545.1 uncultured Acetobacteraceae bacterium
AGTCAAAGCTTCAGTATCATTCTGTCAGCTTTGGAACAAGAGGGGTACTCAGTCGATTACAGCGTGGTCAACATGGCGGACTTCGGACTGCCCCAGGCGCGGCGGCGGTTAGTCCTGATTGCAAGCAAGGGTTTTCACGTTGCAATACCCGCTCACAGAAAACCAATAGGTTGGTATGAGGCGATCGCCCATCTCATTCCTATGATGACCGATTCTCAACTACTCCCCAAACAGCAGCAAGCTTTGAAGAAATTTTTAGCCGGGAATGCGCCGACACCACTGCTAATAGAAAGAGTTGGGGGGCGTTCACAGTCCAAGTATAAACCTGCACACTTGCCCTGTAACACCATTCTGCGATCGCATTTCACAGATCACAAAGGTTGCAACCGTAGTAAGTTCGCTGATATCTGGTTGCCTGATGGTACTGTCAAATCCTTGTCTGTTGAGGGGGCTGCAATTTTACAAGGTTTTCCGTCTTGGTATGAGTTCCCAAAAGAGATTGCTACGGCTGGGTCAATCATTGGCTACTCTGTACCAGTACCTAAAACTGAAGAGGCTAAATTCCCTGGGATGTTCCCATCAATTATCCAGCAGTCAATCCCTAAACTAGAAATAGTCAAAAACTCCTCAACTTTCTTCGCCATCCCGCCAGTAACATCTACTGATTTGCTCTTGCCCAAGAAAGGTTTAATCTGAGAATAGTTAGCTTGAGTAATATTGGAAACTACTTGCCCATCTTGATCATATACACCTGCATAATTCCCAACATTTATTAGTCTAACTTTAAACTTACCTTGAAGATAGAAGTATTTCGCTAGTTCTGCAAGCATTGCATCTGTCGAGAGGACAGTACCACCAATAGCTTGATCTAGAACGACATCACCAAAAATTAAAGGAATCAAATCTGCTTGTAGACTACTTTCTATTACACTAAAGTCACTCTTCTTTGATTAGGCTCACTTGCTCAACCAGTTGTGTTATAACTTCTCTTCGAGCAGTATAAGGTTTATCCTTGTCAGTAATTAAGGAACCTCCTAGCTTCACTAATACTAATTCCATAATCAAATATTAAATGAGGAAAGACAAAAACTTATAAAAAACTAATCCTAGACAAAAAAATCAAAATTGCTAATAATTTCAACACAATTTAACAAAACGCATGAAAGGGAACAGTAAATTTTGGTTACAAAATAATGCAGCAAATGTTGTTATATCTACGTTGTCAATGGATAGCTGGAAGTTGGGATAATTTTTGTGATTCTATCTTTAACTCTTTTATTAAACCTCAAACTACTTAATAAATTTGATACTTTAATTTTCATGTTCAGCTATTATTCGCTGTAATTAACCTTTACTCTAAACCCAATGCCGAGTTAAAAATGCACAAAGCGAGTAATAAGTAATATTGCGGTCAAGCCTGTCGTGAAGCACCGCAAACTACTACAATGGCGGCGATCGCCTTGTTAGTTGGAGCTAAAAGTTTTCAATGACTACAGGCTCAACTGGTTGGGCAATTTCAAAATTGAAAATTCGTGAATAAAAGTAAAGTTCTGCTGACAAAGAACGCTTGATGTTTGCGGCTTTGCGGAAACCATGTTGTTCACCCTCAAAAGCAACATAAGCCACAGGTACACCTTTTGTTCTTAGGGCTGTAACCATTGCTTCAGTTTGATTGGGCGGAACTACTCGATCTTCTAATCCCTGAAAAAAAATCATTGGGCAGGCTAGACGCTCACTAAAGTTAATTGGCGAACGCTGTTGATAAATCTGACGCTGTTGTGGATAAGGGCCAACCAGACCATCCAAGTACCGGGATTCAAACTTATGTGTGTCCCGAACTAAAGCTTCCAAATCACTGACACCAAAATAGCTGGCTCCTGCTTTAAAAGTATCTCGGAAAGTTAAGGCACAAAGCGTTGTGTAACCACCTGCACTCCCGCCGGAAATG
>CAZZZY010001103.1:0-1948 GCA_964658545.1 uncultured Acetobacteraceae bacterium
GTTTATAGCTGTCCTGTTGGCCAAGAAGAGGTAGTAGAAAATCCAGATATCAACACTTTAGCTCCGGCGCAAGAACTGCGACAGCTTATATATAAGTTTATTTTTCAAGAATTAGCAGAGTATAGGCAACAGCTTGGTCTGACTTCAGCAGGTAGTGAGGATGATCGCGCTACAATCGCAAAGTTAGAGATGGGTGATAGCGTATTTTTTGGGATTAGTGCTGGCAGTAATCCCAATCGCAGAAAGATTACACTTAAAGTAAATCCAATTAGTCGCACACATGCTGAAGCTGATGCCTTCCAACAAGCGTTTGATGCAGGATTAAGAGGAGGTCGAGCGCGTTTAACAGTTGATCGGGATCTTTGCAGAGCATGTGGTCAGAACGGAGGTGTGAAAGGAATGGCTAAACAGCTTGGTTTAGAAGAAATAGAAGTTATTAGCCCTAGCGGTCGTCAGACGATTACACTGAAGTGAGGTTAATTATGTTCATAACAAAATTTTCAGTTGAAGATTGGATTGGGAATCAAAACAGGGGTTGTGTAGAGCAAGCCGATAGTTGGCAAGAAATAGAATCAGCTATTAGAGAGTTGGACGGGCATCAGAAAACACTTGTAACCCTAGAAACGGATAGAGAAACTCACATGGCTGTAGGTGGTGGTCAAGGCAAATATGTAGTGTATTTGACATTTGATAACGAGAGTTTTCATTATCTTGTTGACCCATCTAAATCAGATATGGAGGAATCCGTGATAGTTGGAGGGCAAGAAGGTGTTTATCCTGCCAAGTCCTGCGTTGACTTGAATACAACCCTTAAAGCTGCCAAAGCTTTCGCGGTGCTTGGAACAATGGAAGAATCAGTTATTTGGGAAAAAGATGAAGTTGTTGAGCGAGTATAAGAAATAGTCAGCGCGTCTTATATCAGGCAGGCAAGTTTTGTTCAGAGTATATGCTCTACTCTGTACCATCTAAACCCAAATTACACGATTGTCAGATCAACGCCAGATCAATATATATAGGCACTAATTACACGTAATGGCTCTAACGTGTAATGCAGTCGCGGACTAATCCCTGACTGTCTGTGCTTTGAATCATAATTTGGGAAAATTTTTGAACCATAAATTGAGAAAGAGTTAAGGCAATTTCGGGCTTTCTCACCAATCACAACATAAAACTTTGAATCAAATCATGAGAGAGAGTTGAAATTTTGAAGGATAATTAAAAAATGAGTTGAAAAAGGTCAATTGAATGAAGCTTGCACAAAAAATCTTTGAAAAAATTGCTCTAATTTAAACTTTCAATTCAAAATATGGTTCAAAATTCTAAGATATGCTTCACTTAAAACCATGACTCCGTAGTTTTGTATTGCGTCCTGAAAGCCTAAAACTACCTCCTGACAAAGAGAAACACTCTTTCCGTAGATGAAAAACTCTCATGAGAGACGACGAATTTGATTATTGGTGTAAGCAACAGCAACTAACGGCACAAACACTCTTACTAATCGCCGCAATTCGCGCTGCCCCACCTTCTCGCAGAGTACAAGGACGCGCCAAGAACGTCAGTGGAGTTTACCCTAGCCGCAAAATGGGTCAAACCATTCAATTTGAGAGCCACACAGTAGAACTTTGGGCGATTTATCAAATGGAACACGACCCACAGGTGTTAGAGTTCTACGACCAACCACCGCCATTTAAAATTCAGTACCAAAACCAAAACGGACGAAAAATAGGTCATTACCATACCCCAGACTTCTTCGTACTGCGGACGACAGGTGCAGCTTGGGAAGAATGGAAAACCGAAACCGAACTACAACGACTAGCCCAAAAATATCCTTCACGCTACCAAAAAACTGAAACTGGTCATTGGCATTGCCCACCAGGAGACGCTTACGCTGCGTCATTTGGACTCAAATACCACGTCCGCACTGATACCGAACTGCATCCCATCTTCA
>CAZZZY010001104.1:0-1945 GCA_964658545.1 uncultured Acetobacteraceae bacterium
CCGTTAGTAGTCGGCGGCAGCCCGAATCAGCGAGGCGTAGTTGCAGCCGCCAGTTATGAAGCTCGTAAGTTTGGTATTCACTCCGCGATGCCGTCAGTAACAGCAATTGCCAAATGTCCTGGGCTTATCTTTGTCAGACCGAGATTCGACGTTTACCGAGATATTTCCACTTCAATCCACGCCATATTCAAACGCTACAGTGATTTAGTGGAAGGGGTTGCACTAGATGAAGCATATTTGGACGTTACTGAGAATAAGCAAAGTATCCCCTACGCTTCTACGATCGCAAAACACATCAAAACTGCAATTTTCCAGGAAACTAAGCTGACGGCAACCGCAGGCGTGTCAATTAACAAGTTCCTAGCAAAAATGGCATCAGGCCAGAATAAGCCCAATGGATTAACGGTGATTTTACCGGAGCAAGCGATCACATTTGTAGAACAGCTAGCGATTGAGAAGTTCCACGGTATAGGAGAGGTGACTGCGGCTAAAATGCACTCGCTCGGCATTCACACTGGGGCAGATTTGAAAGAGCGATCGCTGACTGACTTAACACACCACTTTGGTAAAGCAGGTCATTATTACTATAGAATTGCCAGAGCAGAAGATGACCGCCCAGTTGAAGCAAATCGAGTTCGCAAGTCCATTGGTGCAGAAACCTCATTTGCACAAGACTTAAGCGATATCAGCCAGATGTTACAAGAACTTGAACAGATTGCTCAAATCGTCGAGCAACGGTTAGAGCAGCACGAAACACGAGGACGCACATTAACATTGAAAGTTAAATTCTCTGACTATCAGCAGCTAACCCGTAGTAAGACAATGCTTGCTCCTATTAGTGAACTGGATACGATTTTTGAGATAGCCAAAACACTGTTTTTATCAATTGAACTGGAGAATCGTAGTGTCAGATTGTTGGGGATTTCTTTGTCTAACCTTGATAATCAAAAACAATCTCAAGCTATTCAATTGCCATTATTTCAGAATGGGAACATCAGATTTTAGCGCAGGTGTAAGCCCCACTTCTAAAAAGCTCAGTTACTGTCGTAAGCATTTCACAAGCTCATCAATGACTGCAATTGTGTGTCTGAATTATCTCCCAATTCTTGCTGCAATTGGGATAGTTGATTTTCTAACGCTTCACCCGCATTTCTCACAAGCGGTGCGATCGCTATTACCCAAACCTTTATTAAGCTTAGATTTTGAGCATTTTAGACACTGTATGAATCACAACAGTATGTGAACGGGGTATTTTATCTCAAGCCTAAGTGGCATAAACCTTTTGGGCTAGTCGTTTAAATCTTTGTGAGAAATCCGGGTTCAGCAGTCTGAATGAGACTCGACTCAAGGGCTATTTTTAGCTGAGTTTCTTTAATAGAGATTTTTCTCAACAGTTCGTTGACTGCATCGACTGTATCATCATTTTCAGAAAACATGGACTTCATCCTTAATCTTCGTTTTTATCGAAAATCATTGCTACAAAGCTTCCTATACATGAATAAAAGGTATCACCTTTATTGAACTAGTTTCAAGATCCAGTGCGAGCGCTAAAGTTTTTATCAACAAGTATGAATTAATGAGAATAATTTGGACTCTATTGAGAATAGAGTATTCTTATTGACCATTTTTTGAATTTAAAATTCAAAATTCTGTTAGGAATAAGAAGAATAATTTTGAATGCTTTCAAGTAGTTCACTAATTCTCAGGTGGTGGTAAGTGTTCGCCAATTTGTTTTGATGAACCGATCATACGGCAGTGCCAGTCGCCAAAAGTATTTCGGAAACAGATGCCGGTGCTGTTTGGGTATTGAGAGACGGTGCAGTTTTTTCCCACCGGATTCAAGCGCTTGATCTGATGACAAATATAACGGGTGAAGCTTCCTCGGATATCATACACGGGTTGTTTTGTATTCATACTTAAATGCTCCCCCCCATGTCTGGTGTTA
>CAZZZY010001105.1:0-1943 GCA_964658545.1 uncultured Acetobacteraceae bacterium
GGCTCCCCTTCTCCCAAATTTGGGAGAAGGGGCTGGGGGATGAGGGTTTTTTCTTCTCATACGGAAAGAACTACAGTTTTCAAGATGGACGCGGTTTACAAACGGATTTGATATTACTTCTGACTCTTTGAATGAATTTCTGAGCGGCGGCTTCCGCCGCTCAAAATTCTCTCTAAATTCTGCTGTATTTATTTTCTTAATTCTACTTAGTTGCTGTTGGCCCAACAACATTGCCAGTCTTCAAGTCTTTCACCAAATTAGGATTTCCGCCCAAATTAGAGGCGATAATCCGCATATTGTTAGCCATCATGCCAATATAAGTATGCTCAGGATTAGTGTTTTCCATTGCATTAGCTGAACCTGTTCCTGGTAACACATCATCGGCAGTGTTGGCTGTTTTTATCTTCGCTTCGCGGGCAATTTGTTCTTCTACCTTGCTGGGGTAGACCTCAGAACCAAAAATTGCTGGAACGTCTGTTTTCCGAATTTGGTCAATTAGCTTGGCGACATCTTGAGCGGATGGTTCCTTGAAATCTGAAGGTTGAATCGCACCAATTACTTGAAAACCATACTCTTTAGCCCAATACGCCCAAGAATCATGGTAGGTCAAAAGCTTACGGTTTTGGGGGGGAATACTGGCGACGATTTGCCGTGTTGCTTTGTCTAGGGCTTCTAGACGTTGTAAATAATTTTTGAGATTAGTAGCGTAGTAGTCTTTGCCAGCAGGATCTAAGATGGTTAACTGTTGGGCGGCTAGTTTGGCGTAAGCCTCAGCATACTTGGGGTTTACCCACAGATGAGGATTGGGATCGCCCTTTGCTTTAGGAAAGCTGAAGTCAAAAAGCCATTGCTCTTTGGTAATAGTTTTACTACCTAGTTCAAAGATTTTAGTTTCTTTGGACTTTGAGGCTTTAGCTAGTTTTTCTGTCGGGGATTCTAAATGTAACCCATTGGCGATGATCAGATTAGCTTTGGATAGCAAATCAGCATCGCTGGGACGAGGTTCAAAGGTATGGGAGTCGGTTCCTTCTGGAATAATACCCTTAACTTCTAAGCGATCGCCTGCAATATTACTCACAATATTGGTTAAAGGAGCGACTGTTGTCACAACTAAAGGCTTATTTTGTGTCTTTTTCTCTCCTACTTGAACTGGAGGGGTTGTTGCTTCAGGGTTGGAAGACACCGTTTTATCTGGAGACGGACTGCAAGCTACTACCATGAAACTAAGTACAAATAGCAATCCAGCGAGGGTCTTCATTACACTCAAGCCTTCTATATTTAAGGGTCAACCTTGCATTAAACCTTTTCTCGACATCAAGATGCAATGCCCCATCAGGGTATTTTCGGTTGATTTTTAGATTTTTTTTACTTGTATCACACCCAACCAAAGCTACGCTTCGTTGTTAGATGGCTAATGCTCGTTTTTCTAATGCTAATTCAAAGCGATCGCCTGGTTTCGGCTCAAGCACCCGCGTCGAAAGATTGTTTTTCTCAAGTAACGAACGAAATTCTTCAGCACTTCCTTTGGTCTGAATGAATTTCATCAGCAATCCCTCAAAGTCCACATCCCCGCCAGCCGCCGTAGGTAATATTACTTGAGGCTGTAATGATTTTACTACTTCTAAAGCACTATTTTGTCCTTTAATAATCGGCCCAAGCAAAGGTAGTGTCATATCAATAAACGGTGTAATCACTACATCGATAGGTGCAGCTTGCTGAAGTTGTGGAGAATGATATCCGTGAGGCTCGTAGTATACAGTTAGACCACTTTCCAATTCTTTGAGGAGATAACTATTTTCCACCAGAGTGGGGCCAATGGGCGAACCGGGAAAAGCTTTGATTTCAACTTGATTATTTAAAGTGAAAGTTTCACCATGAGCAAGAGTAGTTACCTGGGTATAACCTAATTGCTGTACTACCTTAGCTGCATTGGGAGAAGCTAC
>CAZZZY010001106.1:0-1942 GCA_964658545.1 uncultured Acetobacteraceae bacterium
CTAGGCATTTTCTACCAAACAAATTTTACAATTTGTGGAAATGCTGACGCTATTGACTTTAGTCTAAATTTACCATCAAACCCAAGCGCTAATTTTTGTCTTTGTGAGTAGGATGTCTTAGCGCCAGCATAAGGAATCCTGGGCGGTTGGGGGATTTATCGAATTAAGGTTACAGATACGCCAATATTTAGCAAGCCTTGATGAGTTAGTTGAGTCGCAACGACATCAGGATCTTGTCCTCGTTCAGCTAATTTAGTGAGAGTCTCAGCCCAGTTGATGCTGTTGATGACTGAACCTTGGGTTAGGGCTGTTGCCACGATCGCGGCTCCGGGTTCTCCTTGAAGATAAGCCAGTAGTGCTGAAGCATCAAGAACGCTTGTTGCTTCTATGCTCATGATTGAGCTTCTGTGCGACGTTCTTGAATCAGTTCGTCAGCAAGGCTGATTCCTGGAGCGATGTCTTTGTAGATTCCTTGCAGGTTTTGGATTTGAGTTCTCAAACTAGTTAAACGTAAGCTGCCATCTGGTTCTAGTGTAACAATGAGTTTCTCGCCTGGTTGCAGGTCAAGATGGTGACGAATTGATTCAGGAAGAACGAGATTTCCCTGCTCTCCCAATTCAATGGTTTGTTGTTGAGGCGCTGGTGTAGAAGGCATTGCTGTCACCAATTAGCTGTTGTTATCGCTATCAACTTTAGTCTAAACTAACCATCAAATCCACCAATTTATCAAAAGTCAGCTATAGTATCAATTCCTATCACCCTGGAACAACTGATTATAGCTGTGCAACAGTTGCAACCAGATGAACGGGCGCAGGTTGCTAGAGCGTTGATTATAGTGGATTTACGCTCAGATTTGACGGCTTTCATTCAAGAACTTTATGCCCACCCTCCTGTTGATGACATTACAGACGATAACATCATGGCTGAAATTAAAGCTGTGCGTCAGCTTGTTCAATTGGGATGGTGCGTTCCCATCAAGACGTTTGGGTGAGATGAGAGATTGTCTAAAGGAACGCACCCTACAAGATCGGCGATCGCACTTAAGTCAAATTTATCAGTGAGAGGTTAAGATAATTTTACTTTTGTCAATAAGCAATAGTATCCCTCTTCTGTCACTCTCTGGGAGGGCGATCGCTAGAAGCCTGATGAGGCAATCAATACAAGCTATATATCCCTCTTCTGTCACTTTCCGAGTATTTTTAATAAAAGGATTAAAAGAAAAAACTCTGGAAGGCAAGCAGGGCAATGGATGTAGAATTACAAATCCTGAAACATTTGGCTAGAGAGGCCCACCCAACAGTTGCGATAGCGAAGCTAGGATTTTAAACTGGAATTTGGTTTGGGGAAAAGGTTAAAGGTTTTTTCTTTCCCTTTCCCCTTCCCCTTCCCCTTTTCCCCTTAACCGACAAGTATTGATTATCCGCCAATCATCACAGTAAATTCACCTGCGGCTATTTTGTTAACGCTTGTGGTTTCCTGAATAGTATCGCCCATGCGACAAGCTGGAAGACCATTAATCAAGACAGTTTGACTACCATCAATGACTACACCGACACCATCAGGAACCACAACTTTAACGATGGGACAAGTATGAATGTCTGTAGCGAAACTAGCCATCAATTTTGCCATGTTTTCCACTGCATCAGCAATTGTTTTGGCAAGATTTTCAGCAGCCGCCGGTGCAGCAGGTGTTCCACTAGCCGCAGTCATTTTTACTTGAGCTTTGCCAATATCTTCCATTCCTTTGGTGAAGGTTTGCAATAACATTGCGGCTTGTGCTGCGGAAATACCTCGCCAAGCTAGTTTTTTACCAATTATTACGTTCATGCTACCCGGTCCAATCGATAAAGGACTACCGTGAGCAGTTATATCTCCCACACGCGCAGCAGGTTTACCAGGCATTTTTTGCTCCTTTATTAATAATGAACTCCCTAGTACAACA
>CAZZZY010001107.1:0-1933 GCA_964658545.1 uncultured Acetobacteraceae bacterium
CAATTGGCCCCAAAAGACTATTGCGATCGCCGAAGGCGGGGCGTAGCCCATCGCGCGTATCTTGCAACAGCATTTCTGCACGAGACTTAAGAATATCCGCAATTTGACTGAAGGCAAGCGCTGCGGTTAATAACTGTGCCTCCAAGGGTAATTTTTCTAGCTCGGCATCTAAACATTCCCACATCGGTGCTAGTGTTGATGTCGCTGGAGATTCGGACAACTCATCAAGCACATCCCAGATTGTTAATTGACGATATGTAGTCATCTCTAAGATTGTGGATGCAAGGGGCAAGGGCGCACTGGGCAGTAGCTTGAGCTAATCTCAAACATATCCTTATATTGATATAGTGAAACACTGTATTGTTTTGCAAAAGCCTGCAACACCTGATCTGTATAGGCGCGGATCTTGCCAGCCGTTAGTCCAAAACAGTGAATTGGTTCTAAGCGACAAATAGGCTGTTGTCCCAGCCACAGTTCTGCGCCCAAGGCGTGTAATGGTTTATCCCCCGGTTCTTTATATAGATACAACACTGCAAAATATGTTGCTGGTGGTTCGACTGTTACTGAATCAATTTCTGCTGAATGACTTTCACTCCGGCGACGATAGAATGAGCGGCGATTGTGGCATACAAGAGGATTCCAACACCCATCCCCTGCTGTTCCATGTAAAACTTTGGCTTGAGTTGTTAGTAGTTTAGAACATAGCTGACACTTGGGGTCTAACGGTTTCGGCATACCTTACTCCGCTTCTTCACCGATTGCACGATAGTAAGCAGCGATCGCCGCTTCTTGTTCGCTGCGAAGCGTATAGCGCCGAAACGCTTTCTCGCTTTGATGTCCAGTCAGCTTACGGGCATGGCTGGGGTCAACTCCCAATAGCAATAAGTCAGTAGCGTAGGTATGTCGGAAGGAGTGAGGATGCAAATTCTCAATGTGAGCTAGTTCACCTATTTTTTCTACAGCAAAGTAAATGCCGTGATAACTCAAGCGTTCACCTTTGTATGAAGCATGGTGTGAAATCATCAATGGGCTAAGACTGGTCAAAACCTCTCCCTGCTGTTCGCGCGTAAGCAAATACTCTGCTAAAACTTCCCGACTCTCTTTTCGCAGTGGCACTAAGCGTGGTTCATTCGTTTTGGTGTCTGGTAAAAACAGCAGCTTGCCATCAAATGAGCCAACATTTAGCTGTACAACTTCCCCAGCCCGGAGTCCATGACTGAGAATGTGAACGAGTGCTGTATCCCGTTGCTTTGTTTCTCCGAGCAATTCCAAAGCTGACCAAACCCGCTCCATTTCTTCAGGTGTCAAACTTTGGGCTGGTGGCAGTGGCACTTTTTCTAGTTTTATCCCCAGTGTCGGTAAGGTAGAAATAATTTCAGGATACGTGTAACACATCCATTTGAAAAAGCTTTTGAGTGCCGCAATTGAGGCATTGATGCTGCTTTTTGAAAGGGGATTACCTGCATCAGTCCGCAGTTCATCCCGCAGGTACTCTTTATATAGTGCAAGGTGACGTGGGCGTAGCTCATGATAGTGCAGCTCACTCCACGCCAAAAACCGCTTCAGTTCGCGTTCGTAAAGCTTGCGGCTGTTGGGTGCGAGATTGTTGCTGCGTAAAAACTCTAGCACCTTTACCCACCGAATATCGGTTGGTGGTCTTGTACTCGCTGTGCGCCCAGTCAGCGATGCCGTTTCAACGTCAAGAGCAATGAGTTTAATCGGAGGTAAATTATTTAGTTCAGGGTTATTCACTAGATTATGCGATCGCACTCGGTGGCTCTGAATTTAAAAGTTCAGTATACACGAATTCGGGTGGAATACAAAATAAGTAACCCTTATCTTTTATACGGCAAAAACTACGATTAATACCACTTCCCCTGATATACAACACTTTCACCAACATGCGATCGCGGAGGGTGCATGTTGGCAACGG
>CAZZZY010001108.1:0-1929 GCA_964658545.1 uncultured Acetobacteraceae bacterium
TTCTTTCTTTCTTTCTTTCTTTTTACTTTTGCCTTGTTGTATTAGCCTACAATTATTAAAAGCTACTTAACACTTCTTTGAATCATGCAGGCAACTACAGCCCCCTCTACAATCCCAATTCCTGGTAAATATTGGCAGTGGCGCGGGCACAATGTTTACTATGTGCGTGCGGGAGAGAAGCAAGCGCAACGTCCGCCTTTGCTTTTGGTACATGGATTTGGTGCTTCCACAGACCACTGGCGCAAGAATATCACAGGATTGTGTCAAGACTTTGAAGTATTTGCGATCGACCTTTTGGGATTCGGGCGATCGGCAAAACCTAAATTACAGTACAGCAGCGACTTGTGGCGCGACCAACTCTATGATTTTATTAGTGAAGTAATTGGTCAAAAGGCAGTAATAGCAGGTAATTCCCTTGGTGGCTACGCTGGCTTGTGTGTTGCAGCACAGCGTCCCGACAGTGCGGCTGGTTTAGTGTTACTCAATAGTGCCGGGCCTTTTAGCGAAAGCCAAGCTACATCTGAGCCTGAAGCTTTACAAACTCAAATTCAGCCACCTAAACAACCCTCTTTTTTACAGAAACTACTGAGTGACTCAGTTAAGTGGATTTTTCAACAACCTTTAGCTCAATCTCTGTTATTTCAATATGTGCGACAACGCTGGGTAATTCGCCGAACTCTAAAAAAAGTTTATCTTGACAAAAGTGCAATTACAGACCAATTAGTAGAAGAAATTTATCGCCCTGCTTACGATTCGGGTGCGTTGGATGTGTTTGTTTCAGTCTTTAGCACTCCTCAAGGGGAAAAAGTTGATGTGCTACTGAAGCAGTTAAATTGCCCTTTGTTGATGTTATGGGGAGAAGCTGACCCTTGGATGAATGCTAGAGAACGTTCCCAAAAATTTCGTCAATATTATCCTGAACTTACAGAACATTTTTTAACAGCCGGTCATTGTCCTCATGATGAAGTACCCAATAGAGTAAACCAACTTTTAGGCGATTGGGTTTTGTCTATCTAAGTAAGTCGGCGTTAAAAAATCAAGCTATGTGACGAAATGTAAAATCAGCGAATATCTTATAAATTGGTCATTCCATAGTTTTTACAAAACTAAACATACATGGGTTTTATCGTGCCGACTTACTTAAATCGGCTTACTTGATACTTTTCCTTATTTATAGCAATCCCTCCAATTCAGCGAATTTACGCAAACGTGGTAGACATTGACGCTGATAAAAACTGCTTAATGTCGGAATTGACAACCCAAATTCCTCAGATAATTCTTTCCAGCTAACTTCCGGGGGTAGGCGTTGGAGAATTAACACCTGACAATTCACATCTGGACGTCCTTTAATGCAAGTACGGCGTAGTTCTCCTTCAGAATCTGTCTGAACCCACATCACCAAATCTTCTAGAATGGGAGGTGCTTGGGGGGCAGCTGTGAGGTTGTCTACAGGATCAATGGTTTCCCTTATTGCACCCGATGTAGACTGACGAACCCGGAGAGGGACTGTTGTGGCTTGTTCTCGGTTCTGGTTAATGTAAAAATCTTGTAGTCTCCGTTTTAGGTAAGCATTCAGCCAGGTGATGACACTGCCATAGGTGGGATCATAGATTTGACCTGTTAAACCTTCACAAACATTACGGCAGAAATACAACCAAGTTTGTTGTAGTGCATCTTGATAGTAGGGAGTACTTTCTCTCCAGAGTCTATTTGCTGTCAAGCGAATAATCTGCGTGAGCAGCTTCTGACGCTGAGGGCTTCCAAGTGGGTATCCACAGGCTTCGGTAACTAAGCTGCGTAGCTGTTCATCGAATTGAACCATGACAATCTTAGGGCAGAAAGCAAGAATATCTTAGTATTGCGTATAACAACGCCATAAAAAATTACCTTTCGTCAAGACGCTATATCTTTTTTCAAAGAGAATTGGGA
>CAZZZY010001109.1:0-1923 GCA_964658545.1 uncultured Acetobacteraceae bacterium
GGAAATACCAAACCCTACCGTAATTATCTCCTTGGGGACTACGCACAGGTGCAGTATAGCGATCAAGTGTACGTCCATCTTTAAGAGCAATTTCATCACGACTAATTTCTTCAGGATGCTGATATAAATACTGCACCTGAGAAAGAAATTGCTCTGGATTCAACGTTTGTTGTAGTGCTGTTGGAAAAATCAACTGTTGCTTACCAGTCTGTACTAGTTGCAGAGGAATTTGCCAGATATCTAGAAACCTCTGATTATATGATAAGATTTGAAGATTTTCATCAACAACCAAAATTCCATCGATTGAAGCTTCTTGTTGAGCTTTTAGTAGAGCATTACTACGGCGCAGAGCTTTTTCTGTCTGCTTTTCTATACGTTTCTCTAGTTTGGCTTCGAGCTGTTGAGCCTCTGTAATATGTTGCGTAATATCTCGAATAATTACTACGAGAAATTGGGTGCTTAAACCGTCCGTAAATAAAGATTTTTTGGTAGAGATGATATGATTTACACCAGAAGCATCAGTAAAATTCTCTTCACTTTGATTATTCGTGCCTGTAGAAAAGATGAGTTCATCTTTTTTCCAGAAAATCTCAGCTTCGGTTGGAGGAAATAAATCATAGTCAGATTTCCCAATTAGTTCTGCTTGGCTATGGCCAATCAAATTACAGTAGGCATTGTTGGCAAATATCCAACGATGTTGGCGGTCTTTGACAAAAATTGGCTCAGATATACTGTTAATCATTTCAAGCAGAAACTCTTGAGACAATTTTTCCGACTGTTGGATATCTTGAGAGAGGGTGAAGGATTTTTGGGAATTGTCTGAGTCGTGATTTAGGAATTGGGAATTGTTCATAGCCAAGCTTCTGCTTAAAAAAGAGCTAGAAAAAACCTCTTTACAGATTAGTTTTACATTAGTATTCCCAACAATGAAAGCTATTGTACTTCTTTAAAGCAAATGCCAGTGATAAAGGTAAATCGCTATCTCGTTTAACAGGCAATATAGGTTCAGAAGTGGTTTTAGGATCTCCACAATCACCTTGAAACCTTACACAGTAAGGCATTAATTCCTCTTGCCTTCAAAAATGAGCGAACGTACAGTAGTAACAGGACGATACGGAACAATAGGGCAAGTTTTCTATATTAAGGAGGATTATTGGCCTCTCAATACAACACTTTTTGTCAAAGATTTTAAGGGAAATGACCCGCTTTTTGTTTCCTTTCTACTTCGTACTATTGATTTTCTATCGTGCAGCGATAAAAGTAGTGTTCCTGGGCTTAATAGAAACGATTTACATCTTATAAAGGTAAAACTTCCTCCCCTTTCCGAACAAAAAGCGATCGCCCACATCCTCGGCACACTCGATGATAAAATCGAACTGAACCGGGAGATGAACCAGACGCTGGAAGCGATCGCACGGGCAATCTTCAAATCCTGGTTTGTGGACTTTGAACCCGTTCGCGCCAAGATGGAAGGACGACAACCAGCAGGGATGGATGCTGCAACTGCTGAACTTTTCCCTGATGAGTTTGAAGAATCGGCGTTGGGGATGATTCCGAGGGGGTGGAGAGTAGGAAAGCTTGGAAATATTGCAGACAACCCCCGTCGTGGATGTTATGTAATCTAAGCAGTGAGGTAATACTAATGAAATTATTAGATGTGGTTGCCCTAACCGAAGACTTAGCAGAATTGGGATTGCATCGCGGTCAAGTAGGAACGATTGTAGACGAATATGAACCTGGAGTTTTTGAAGTAGAATTCAGCGACTTAACAGGACAGGCTTATGCAATAGAAACCTTAAATGCTAGTCAGCTAATGATTTTATATCATCAACCCATTGGTGAAACTACATTAGTCTGAAAATTAAAATCACAAGTGGAAGCTTTTAAAAACTTCACAGGTTATTATCCAGAATCCGTTCATGT
>CAZZZY010001110.1:0-1918 GCA_964658545.1 uncultured Acetobacteraceae bacterium
TTCTCTACGAGAGGCTTCGCCAACGCCAACGCCAAGGGCGAACGCATACCCGAATTTTTATATCTTAAACAAACAGAGCCAGGAGTTTTAGTCTTAGCTGCCAATGATGATAATCGGCGAGAATTGGGAGATATAATTGTTACATCCACCTTGGGAAAATATCCGGTTCGTGCCAAGACACCACTGGGGTTTTTCCAGGATGAAGTTATTTTATTTTGGCCCTTGCTAATTAACTCCTTAAGCCTGAAGGCACAGTTTCCGGTAAGGTTGCGGCCAGAAACGGAACAAGAGTTAGCAACCAAACTTTGGGGGCCCCAATTAG
Source organism: uncultured Acetobacteraceae bacterium (assembly GCA_964658545.1). Classification (GTDB taxonomy): domain Bacteria; phylum Cyanobacteriota; class Cyanobacteriia; order Cyanobacteriales; family Nostocaceae; genus Nostoc. The sequence goes on from CAZZZY010001110.1 coordinate 323, forward strand.
ACGAAGAAATTTTACGGATTGCGGGAGTAAATGAGTCTCGCTTGGTGCGTCGCATTTTAGACTTGCTGCAATTAGCAGCTTACAGTGGTGTACATTGCGAAGATATTGCCCAGATTTTGACAAGAGGTTTGGGGGAAAACACTACAACTTTAGAGCCGGAATTTTTGGCATCTTTGCTCCTAGATTGGCGTAACTGGTGTTTAGAGAGGGGGTTACTAACTTATGGAATTATTACCGAACTTTATAGTCAGCATTTGTTAACCGATCCCAACTACCAACAGCACCTAAATAAACGCTATCAGGCGATATTGGCAGATGATGTTGATGATTATCCTAGCGTAGCGCGTCTTTTGTTTGAATTGCTATTGGATCAAGGTGCAATCGGCGCGTTTAGTTACAATCCTGATGGTGCAGTGCGATTGGGATTGGGAGCAGATCCCAATTATCTAGAAGGGTTAGCAAAACGTTGTCGGGTAGAAATCTTGACCGGGCCGCCTCCTGAGTCACTGGGTGAGCAAGCTAAACAGATGGTGGAATTAGTCACAGAACCGATGGTATTGTTGAGTTTACCTGAGATTGTGCATTCCATTCAAACTACCTCCCGCGCTCAACTATTGCGACAAACAGCAGAGGTAATTACTAATGCGATCCAATCGCAGCAAGTACAAGCAGAAGAAGTAGCGATTATTGCACCCGGTTTAGATGCGATCGCTCGTTATACTCTAATAGAAATCCTCGTCAAGCAAAACATCCAAGTAGAATCGCTCAATGACCAACGTCCCTTAATTAGTTCACCCGTCATTCGCGCATTACTCACCATGCTGGCACTAGTTTATCCCGGCTTGGGACGACTCGTAGATCGGGATGCCGTCGCAGAAATGCTAGTTGTATTAAGCCGAAAGCAACAACTACCAGAAAACTCCTCACTCTTAACAGACGCGATTAATCGCGTCTCTACTGATATTGATCCGGTACGCGCTGGTTTGATAGCAGATTACTGCTTTGTACCCCATCCCGATCGCCCCAACTTGCTCCCAGTGTCCGCCTTCGAGCGCTGGGATAGAATCGGCTATGCGGCTACTACAGCTTATAATGAGATATTGGAGTGGTTAGAACAGCAGCGATCGCAACAAGAACTACGGTTAATTCCTAGTCCCATTTCCCTGTTAGACAGAGCAATTCAGCGTTTTTTGTGGAATGGGAGCAATCTCCCCTACGAACAACTAGCAGCACTGCGAGAATTATTAGAAACTGCCCAACACTACTGGGAAATTGACACCAGATTACGACAAATTGCCCCAGTGGAGACAACACCTCACATAACTATTATCGAATTTATTCAATTACTGCGACGTGGTACAATCACCGCTAACCCTTACCCTGTGCTACCCATCGGTGGAGCCAGAAAAGCTGTAACCTTAGCAACTATATTTCAATACCGGTCTAGTAGGCGATCGCACCGTTGGCATTTTTGGCTAGATGCTGGTTCACCTCTATGGGCCAAAGGTGGCGCAGCAACGTTATTCGGTGCGCCGTTTTTCCTGCAAAACAGGTTAGGCGAACCTTGGACAGCAGAAGATGAGAAATTGGCAGAAG
>CAZZZY010001111.1:0-1917 GCA_964658545.1 uncultured Acetobacteraceae bacterium
CCAATGCCCAATGCCCAATTCCCAATTCCCTAAATTAATGACTCAATTAAGCGAAACCGTCAAAGAATTAATAGCTAAAGCTAGAATTATCAGCTTTGCTGAGTGGGAACAGTCCCATTCACAACGAGCGCTTGCCATATTCCAAGCTGCGGATAATGCTTTTTGCTACCTAAACGACGAAGAACTATTGCAGATTCAAGCCTTGTCACCCGATAATTCTGAGTTGATTCCTGTTGCTGTGTTGTTACGCGATCGCGCTGCCGAAATTGTTGATGAAGCTAGAGAGCAGGTTTTAGCAATCTATCCTAAAATTATCCAGCCTGGGGGTGGCCTTTATCCGCCTGAACGCGCCCAAGCTTGCTGGCGCGATTTTTGGCATTTTCTTCGCTGCATTACTTATGGCATAGCAGGTGGACACATTCAGTATACCAGTCCCATAGGACTGCACTATATGAACTTGCTCTATCAGGAATTACAAGTTCCAATAGATGCAATGCTCTTAGGCTTAAAAAGCATCAAAGCTGCTAGTTTGAAGCGGTGTCCAGCCAATCAACAAGAAACTCTTGCTCCCTATTTTGACCACTTAATCACCCAACTGGCTACTTTCCAAATTCGATGAGCGTGAATAATTAAAGATTTGTAGTCAGCGGATCGAGATGCTTACAAAGAGCCAATTTAATTAAATTTACATTACGTAACATAGTTTGATTTATCAAAAAAGTAAAGGTTTAAAACCTCGCCCGCAAGTGGCGCGAAGCAGTCCTTGTATCACAAGGGAGGTAGAAACCCCACCCCGAGGTGTCTGTCTTGATTTAATTGCGAATTGCGAATTGCGAATTGGTTTCATTCCTACCCACTCACCGAGATGAACTTCTCCCAAGGGAAGACACCAAGGGCGAACGGTGGCACGTTTAATACTCTTGCTCAAGGCAGGAAACAATATCATCACCCGTATCCTAATCGCAAATCAAATACTAAAAACAAGCTGAACTTTCTCTAATCTCAAGTATTATCTAACTTAACAAATTTTAATAAATAAGGCTTCGGCATCGTATCAGAATATATAAAGGCATTAATCAGTCTCTAGTCACTAATACCCAGTGTTCACCATTCATCAAAAGCGATCGCTGATCTGAGGTTTAATCAATTCTGCCGTCAGTTGTCATATACGAATATATCTAACACACTTTAAAAACTAAAGCTTTACAACTGAATTTTGACGACTGAGGTATGTATTCTGTTTCGATAACTATTTAGCCAAGATATCTCTTGGATTGTAAGCTACTTTTTAAAATCACTTTTCTAATGGAAATTACTGAATTCTTTGAACTTTCAATTGGACGATGGCGATCGCAGCGTAGTGGTCATCATTTAGCATTCGCCCACTTTGAACAAGTGCTGTCTAACATTGACATTGAATCTCTATCCGTCGATGATTCGGCCGTGCTAGAAATCTGTAAATTGTATGATACCGACCCAGCCACTATCACCCACCCCTTTCGGATGACTTGGGAAGGTGAGTCAGACTGGGACGATAAAGCAATTTCTGGTAGTAGTGTGCTAGTGCCAATCCCCGATGTCGATAATCCTTCTAGAGGAAAACTCCTCCGTGACAAAGGATATGCCGAAACAATTCCCGCAGTGGGTAAATATCATCTAAGTGACGATGGTATTTTTACCCTGCTGACAGAATATGAACTTGCTGCTGCTGAAGAGCGAATTTGGTTTGCTACCCCACATCTGCGATTTCGGGTGGCAACAATTAAAACCAGTGATGGTAAAGGGGTGACAACAGCTTCCTTTTCTTCAGAGATTCGCTCTTTGTCAAGTTCAACCAGTTAGCAATATCAGGTTACAACATCAAAGGATACAAGCTCATAAATAAATTTATGGGAATTTTGAATTTTGAATTTTGAA
>CAZZZY010001112.1:0-1916 GCA_964658545.1 uncultured Acetobacteraceae bacterium
TTTGCCTTTTTACTTTTGCCTTGTTGTACTAGTATGTACCTACATGAATTTCCTTAGCTAAAGAGGGTTAACAGAAATAGATTTCAATGTTAAAAATAGAACTTATGTTGATTATCGTTGCCCGATGGTCGATATCTAGAAACCTATATCTTGCTAATTGATGTAATCGTAAAACCTTACCACTATGAAACGATTTAACTATTTTCAGAAAAATTCCAAAAACTCTCTAATCGAAAAATATCACCTTTACAAGGGCGAAAAATTGAATTGGCTTCAAGTAACTCTTCGACTTGAAAGGTCAATTATTTCTATCATTCTTCCTTGGGTAATTTTTTGTACTGCATATGGTATTTTAATATCATTTTTATATCATTTAAGATTACCGATAGCATTTGCAAATTCTAATGCTCTTCTTACTAATTCTGTTTTAAGTTTTAATATTGGTTTTACATTATTATTAGCTTTTAGGACGAATACAGCCCATGATAGATTTTGGGAAGGTCGTCAACTATGGGGAGCTTTAGTTAATACATCTCGTAATTTAACTCGTGGAATTTGGATAATAGTTAAAGATAATACACCACAAGATAGAGTAGAAAAAGAGGCAATACTTCGATTAGTAACTGCTTTTGCAGTTGCAATGAAGTTACATTTAAGAGCAGTATCTGTAGACACTCAGTTAGCATCCTTAATGTCTGAAAAACAATATTTACAACTCCAAGATACTAATCATCCTCCACTACAAATTGCTTACTGGATAGGAGATTATTTGCAGTATCAGCATGACCGGAATTGTCTCAATGTCTATCAACTGACTACCTTACATAACTGCGTAGATGATTTAGTAGATATTTTAGGTGGTTGCGAACGGATTTTAAAAACGCCACTGCCTTTAATATATACTATTAAACTTAGACAACTGTTATTAATTTTTTGTCTAATATTACCTTTGGAAATTGTTAGCTTTTTGAATTGGTGGACTGGTTTAGTAATGGCTTTTGTAAGTTTTACCCTATTAAGTATTGAGCAAATTGGCTCAGAAATTGAAGAACCTTTTGGGTTGGATCCCAATGATTTACCTTTAAATACGATTTGCAATACAATCTCAAACAATGTTGAAGAATTAATCAGGCTAGCTTCTAACAATGTTCGTTCTTTCTAGATATATAAACAAGTTTTCCGAAAGGAGAGAAATTTTCTTCTTTCTTAATAATAGAAGATCGTAGTTTGGTTAAAAATGGGTAGGCGTAGTCCGCTCTTATACATCGCTTAATAAATGTTTCGCCAAGCTCTCACCGGCTCCTTACCCATTTGGCTATCAACAGTTTGACAGCAAACGTGCCGATAGAACCGTCTAATTGAAAAACTTTTTCCCTGACCTTGAGCAAAAGTTTATCGATTCACTTTAGCTAGCTAACTGATATGGGTTAGCTAGCTTTGCTTAGGAATTCCTAGTTATTGGTTACACGAGCGCTTCAGTTCCTTAAACAGCAACCTACAACCGTAGGCGGCTGTTTGGGAGAGCGTTGAATCCAGTCTTTTGAGTGAGATCGACTTTGGCGATGGTGATGCTATTAGCATCCTGTACGGCATTATTGCCGAAGATTTGTTGTAGAGTAGAAGAAGACATCCTGGCTGTATCAAAGAAGACGAATCAATTTTATACCCGCGATTTTGAATTGCCTAGTTTAACTTTCTGGGGATTCGGTGTAGTTAGCGATCGCACTAATATAAATCAGATGTACCAAAACTATTCCTGTCCAACTTAAAGTCACCCAAGGCAGCCATTCCCAGGTAGTGCCTTTCAAAATGTGGAAAAACCACAAGCCAGAATTGATCGTAGCAGCGATCGCTACATGGGTGGCAAAATTCATCCGGTCATCGATCTTGCGATAATCAGGGTCATTGCGATCGGG
>CAZZZY010001113.1:0-1911 GCA_964658545.1 uncultured Acetobacteraceae bacterium
CCCCTGCTTCCCCTGCTTCCCCATGCCCCATTCCCAATTCCCTACCCATAATCATTTCACCCACACGGTTTTCACATTGACAAACTCATGTATACCTTGGATACTCAATTCTCTGCCATATCCAGAACGCTTGATACCACCAAAGGGCAATCGGGGATCAGATTTAACCATACTGTTGATAAATACGGCACCGGCTTCGATTTCCTCAACTAAGCGATCGCTCTCTTGGTCGTTGGTTGTCCAAGCACTTGCACCTAATCCAAAGGGGCTGTCATTAGCAAGTTTAATGGCAGCGTCGATATCTGGAACCCGGAATAACAAGGCTACCGGGCCAAAGAATTCTTCTTTGGCAATTGGTGACTCAGGTGGGATATCTATGATAATCGTTGGCGGGTAAAAGTTACCAGGACGATCTGATAAAGGATGTCCGCCGGTGAGAACTTTACCACCATTTTTTGTAGCAGTTTGCACTTGTTGATCTAAATCCTGGAGAATACCAGGTGTTGCCAGTGGGCCTAAATCGGTATCCGGTTGCATGGGATCGCCTACTTTTAGCGCCTCAAATTTTTCTAAAAGCAATTTTTCAAATTTATCTGCGATCGCTTCTGCGACAATAAAACGTTTCGCTGCAATACATGATTGCCCGTTATTCAACATTCGTGCTGTAGTTGCTGTGACAACTGCTGTCTCTAAATCAGCACTTTCTAACACAATAAACGGGTCACTTCCTCCTAATTCCAAAACGGTTTTTTTAATTTGTTTACCTGCGGCGACGGCGAGGGATATGCCTGCTGGTTCGCTTCCTGTCAAGGTGGCAGCTTTTACGCGGTCATCAGCCATTAAATCGGCAACTTTGGCAGCGCCTATTAATAGAGTTTGAAACGCACCTTCAGGAAAACCTGCGCGTCGGATAATATCTTCAATTGCCAAGGCGCACTGCGGCACATTGGAAGCGTGTTTGAGTAAGCCGACATTTCCCGCCATCAGTGCGGGTGCGGCAAAGCGGAACACTTGCCAAAAGGGAAAATTCCACGGCATCACTGCCAGAATTGCCCCCATTGGTTGATAGCGAACAAAACTATGGCTGGCATCAGTTTTTACACTGATATCAGCCAAAAAACTAGGGGCGTGTTCGGCATAGTAGCGACAGACAACGACGCATTTTTCGACTTCTGCGATCGCAGCTTTAAATGGCTTACCCATTTCCAGAGTCATTAACTTAGCAAATTCTGCTTTGTCTTGCTCTAAAATGTCAGCTGCCTTTTGTAGCCAGTGCGATCGCTCAGAGAAACTAGTCTGACGATACTGTTCAAAAGTCTGATTAGCTAAATCGAGTTTAGCGTTAATTTCTGCGTCTTTGAGTGCCTCAAAGGTTTGAAAAGTCTCCCCAGTAGCGGGATTAATCGTGGCGATCGCCATTACCTGACCTCCCGTCAATAAAATAGCTTGAAGTAGGTTTCCTAGTGTTATACATATAAACTGGGGAAGCTACCACTCAAATTCTAGTCTTTTAGTTAAAAATTAGCTGCTCAATATTACAATTTAGCAACTTAAATTGAATTAAATTATACTAATTCATGAGTATTAATATTGAGAGAATTGATGGAGTAGAGTTGCCAAAATTGACACAAATCGGGCGATCGCTCTTTTTAACGAACCACCTTCTCTACGAGAGGCTTCCGCCAACGCCAAGCGTCTCGCAGAGAAGATGCCAAGTACGCCAAGAAAGAGAGAGAAATTAATTCACATGAAGGTTATAAATCAATACAGTTCAGTTAAGCATTTCTTTGTTCTCTCTGTGTCGCGCCAGTTGCTACAAGTCGGGGAACCCGCCCAACGCACTGGCTTCTCTGCGTCTCTGTGGTACCCTGCGGTCAGCCGCTTTGCGTCTACGTTAAAAAAATTGACTTT
>CAZZZY010001114.1:0-1909 GCA_964658545.1 uncultured Acetobacteraceae bacterium
AAAAATGATGCTTCGACACAAGTTCTCTATTTAAATAACAGAATTTTCTCTGATTTTTTTTCAAAATGAGAATTGCTGGTTTTGAATACATCCTTTCCCCTTTACCCCTTACCCTTTCCCCAGACCCCAAGGAAAGTGAAAAATGCTTATCCGAACCGTATTGACGCCACTTCCGTACAAGACCCGATGAACACCCTATTTCTCCAGCTATTTGAGCATCCGTCCAATCTGGATTTTCGTCAACTTTTATGATAACTTTTGCTCGTCTGGCTTTACTTTGACCTGTTTTACGCGCAAGTCCAAGTTGTTGCAACAGCTTTTTTTCTTCTTCTGTCAGCTGCACAGAGTAAGTTTTTTGCCGACCAATCATAGTACTGAATGGTTTACTGATGTTTGTATTTGCTTACCCTACACTTAAAAATTTTTTCCTGTCAATCCGCTACGAACTTATGCAAAGCTGTACTAAGGTCAACCTACTCCTTCTTTACTCCCTCCGTGTCAAAACGACTAATCCTGCATAAGCAAGTCATGTCTTAGATCCCACATTCCCCGTCGCTTCAGCGCGGGGAGTGTCAATCATCGTCTTCTTCTTCAAAAAGGCTTTGGATATCTCTTGCCCCATGCAGAACACGAATGACTTCAATCCCTTGGTTTCTGCGTAAAATCTTGTCTGCCATGAATCGGGTCAGCCGCTCAGTTACACCGCGCATACGGGGTTTTGATGATAGCATCTATGCTATCATCAAAACATGGCGATTAAAATTGTGGTTGATACCAGCGTTTTGATTAGTGCGCTTATTAGCTCTAAGGGTTCCAGTAGAGAACTCATTCGACGCTGCTTAAAAGGCGAATATCAGCCTTTGATGGGAAACGCTTTATTTTCTGAGTATGAGTCAGTCATTCAGCGATCAGAAATTCTGGCCAATTGCCCTTTAACTAGTGCAGAAATTTCTGCTTTTCTTGCATCATTTATGAGCGTGAGTCAATGGATTTATATTTACTACTTATGGCGACCTAATTTAAAAGATGAAGCTGACAATCACTTAATTGAATTAGCGGTCGCTGGGAATGCTCAAATTATTGCCACTCACAATATCAAAGATTTCCAAAATGCGGAATTGTTATTTCCTAACTTATCAATCTTAAAACCCGAAGAAATTATTAGGAGTTAAACAAAAATGGCGACTTTAACTATTCGTTTACCAGACGAAAAACACAACAGATTAAAAGAACTTGCCCAAGCCAAAGGCATAAGTGTCAATAAGCTAATTGAAGAACTTTCCACCATCGCTCTAGCAGAATTTGATGCCAATACCAGATTTAAAGCAATGGCCGCAACTGGCAACCCAGAAGAAGGCTTAAGAATACTGGCTAAACTTGATGCTCTGACAGAATAGAAAAACCTTGTGTCCATCCGATGGTTCAGGGCTTGGGGTTTCAACTTTCAAGTTGTCTCCCTGCTTGACTACAAAGAGTGCAGCAATTTGTGGTAAAAGAAAAAGAGTATTCATTCGCAATAAGTTCTATTTAATGATAATGTTACCAGAATTCTACGAAACAAACCTCAAGCGAGAATTGGGACGTGCGGAATATTTATTACTAAAAATCCTGATAAATTTATTACAATCTATTAAAACTGTTAGCATTGAAGCCCTGGCTACAGCTTTACCTATCCCCATATTAATTGACAAGTAGAAGAAAGAAAGTTTCATTGCATTTTTGTCTTTAAATTACATAAATATTGAAGAAATTTGGTGAACAATTATTAAAAGCTGGTTAGAGATATATTTTCCCTTAAATGAAGTTATTTATGTAGTGATTGACCGGACTAATTGGGGGTGTATTAATCTGTTAATGATTAGCGTGGTTTGGGATAAAAGGTCTATTCCAATATACTTTGAGTTATTAA
>CAZZZY010001115.1:0-1896 GCA_964658545.1 uncultured Acetobacteraceae bacterium
CGTTAAAAAATTGACTTTGGTAACAGAGTTTTAGCCTTAACCCAAGCGTATTGAAATCTAAGGTAGTTTTTCACTCTCCCCCCATCCGCAAGAGTTTGCAGTGTACGTAAAAGTAGGGGTAACTATCGTGTGGTAATGTAAAAAATAACTGTGCAACAAAACCCAAGGACGATCATCCAGAAAATTCCAGTTGTGAATAACCAATGACCCGATTAACATTTGCCATTGTAACCGTTGACAGCTAAAGCTTGATTTATTTGGTTTAAGAGGTCTTCCATTGATATTGATCGCGGTAAGATTCGGGTAGCGATCGCACTCACAACAGTTTCTATCGATTCCAAACCATTCTTCTTTTGCTTGTCAATTTCTTTGTAAGCTACCCCAGGCTGGAAACTGGTTTTTGGGAGATTTAATCGCTGATTCAGTACCAAAATTGGTGGTAATTTATCAGGCGAATCTCCCAGTGTTTTCAGAGCTTTTAGCACATCTTTGTGGATAGCGGATTCTCCTAAACAAATTAGCAGTAAATCAACGCTTTGGTGGCGAATTTGTTGTAACACTTCTGCCCAACAGGGACTCATCGCCGCTTTGAAGCCTGCTGTTTGTAGATACTGAATTAAAGCTTGGAACCACTCAGACCCCCGTTTCGCAGTTTCACTACTAATTGAGCAATTTGGTTCTGTCTGATAACCCTTAATTTGCTTGCGTCTCACTTGTGGGAAATCACGCAGCCTTGTCAAATCCACTACTAAGATGTTAGGAGGACAGCAAATACCAGAAGCAATTTGCAGTACTGATAGTAAGGCATCTGTTTTCTCGGTGCGACTGCTGTTGTCTTTAGCAAATGGTGTTAAGTAAGGAAATACAGATAACCCTGGTATTTTAGAAGCTACTAGAGTAGTTGCGACATCGCAAGTAACCAGTGGTATAGCCGCCAAACGTGGGTGTCCAATTAGTTGTTGCAGATAAATTTGGGCGGTGGTACTTTCGACATCTAGCAAAATGACATCAAACTGCCATACTCGCGCCAAAAGTTCTGCTTGATCTAGGTCATCTACTTCAATCACCCGGTGTTCTCGAAGTGAGGGATGGGGATTGACCGATTCCAACTGGGGATTCACCAACCTGAGAATTCGCAGTGGGGTTTTAGTTGGGACAATGGCGCTATTGTCTAACCCTAGCTGTGGAACGGCTTGGGCAGTACATAATTTTTCTAGAATTGGTGCCAATACCTGATGTTCTACTGGCAAACTTAAGAAACCATCGGCTCGGTTAGCAAATGCTTGCTCCTTTTCCGCTCCTGTAGCTGTCACAATTACAGATATATGACGGGTTGCGGTGTCAGATTTCAATAAAGTCAGCACATCCCAGCCTGATAACAGGGGTAGCAACGGATTCAAAAATATCGCTATTGGTTGCAAGCGCCGAGCTTTTTCGACTGCTTCTGTGCCCGATCGCGCAATTACTACCCGATATCCTAAACCCTTGAGTTTTTCGGTCAAGTCTTCAATATATCGCGCTACTGCCTCGACTACTAAGACCAACCGTTGCGAACTCGCGGGATGATGTTGTGTCGATGTAGTAATATGCTGACGATCTGCTGCGAAATTTTCCCGTGTCTTTTGGGAGCGCATCTCTTCGTCTTCTCTGATTCCCATATCTGGCTCAGAAAAACTGGTTTTTGGCGGACTGGGTGGCAAAAGTAGTGTAAACTGGCTACCTTTACCTTCCCGAGATAAGAAACTGACATCTCCTCCGTGGAGGCGAGCCAAGGCCCGAGTTAGTACCAGCCCCAAACCAGTGCCTTCAAATTGGCGGGTGAGGGGATTTTCCAGTTGTTGAAATTTTTGAAAGATTAAGTGTTGCTGGTGTTCAGGAATGCCAATGCCTGTATCC
>CAZZZY010001116.1:0-1896 GCA_964658545.1 uncultured Acetobacteraceae bacterium
CTCGGCTCCCCTGCCCTCTGCCCCTCCGCTCCCCAGCCGCGCTCTTCTTGCCAGATGCGAAAGGCAGCTTGATAGTTAGCACGAGCTTGACTAATCCGTTCTTCGCATTGCTGTTTGAGGCTGTTATATCTGCCTATAATTAATTGAACTTCATTATCGCAGATTGCTTCTCGTTTCCTAGTTTCTTGCTCTTGATATTGTTGAATTCTATCCCGTACCACATAATCTGGCCCGATTAAGCTGATAGCCCATTCAGGTGGTTCGTCCGTTTTAATTTCTTGTAAATCTTCTTGCAGCTGAAGCATTCGCTGATGAATATGCCTTTGTTTTTCTTGTTCTAATTCTTGTTGTCGGGTCACAAAAAAATCTATCTCAGTTTGAGAGTCAACCATGCTAAAGTTCTTCAGAGGATTGTAGGGATCGTTTTCGGAAATCCACTTGAGACGAGCATCAATAATCTGTTCTTTGTAGTCCCGTTCATCAGGAATTATTTCCAGTGTAAGTACAGATTCTAAGCTGATTTTTTCAGGATTATTCTTGAATTGTTCCATAATATTTTTCTACTAATTCGTCGTAAGCTTCTGGTAGTTCTACCTGATCGGCATGGTGGTTAGCGATCGCCCAAAGCAAAGCCACAGGAAATAAGCTCACCATTGAAGCAATGAAAACACCAGCCGAGGCAATCATATAAAAGGCAACTGCTGCTTCAATAATACTGAGGGATACACTAATAACGAGTGCCTCTTTCTCTGGTTTGCTATCATGAATTCCCTCGATTTCATTAAGCCTTTCACTTTGACTTTGAGTATATACATCTTCAGGGGTTTCCTCAAACGGATTAAAATTCTCTTCCTGCATAAAATCTCCTTACTTTTTGTTATCTAAAATAGCTTTGCGAGTATTTTGTGTATTGTTTTTCAGCTTAATTCCTGCTAACACTTTAGTTGCATTACTATGGGCATAAAAGCTGGCTAATCCGCCGCCTAACAAACCCGCTGATATTGCCCAAGGACCTCTTCCTGCCTGTTTAGCAAGTAATTGAGGGGCTACAGAAAAAGTCAAAGACCCTGCTAAAATGACAATAAATTGGGTAATCTGTCGGTGATTTCGTGATAAACGACGAGAGCGCACAGCATCATATTTAGCAATTTGCGAATTCGCTAAATTATCTTCGGCATATTCTTTAATTGCTGCTATGATATTTGCTCTATCAAAGTCTGGCATTCTGAACAAAACTCTTGGCGGAATCTTCAGCCAACGCTCAAGTCTATCTTTGCGTTTTGATGGAATTTCGGGTATCATGTCTCTGTTACTGCAATTACTAAAATCATCTTAATCACTACTAGGAAAGGTCTATTTCCGCGCGATTTGGAATAGCCAATCGAGACAAGCTTGACTGTCAGAGTAGGTACAAATTTGAGTATTTTTAACCGAACTAAGCTGGTGGCTCAATTGGTTCTGTAAATCGACATCCGGGCCAATAATTGCTACTGCACCACCTTTGTGAATAATGGACTCAATCTTTGATTGAATCACACTAAAATCTTGTTGTTGGTGATTGACAAGTTCCGCAGCTTGGATAACGACTACCGCCGCCACAGGTCGAGTATTACCTTGGCTTTGTTGGTGCCTAATCTCCGTTTCTAAACGAGAGAGCGCCTCAACTAACGATGTTCCAGGAACTCGACCAATTTCCGATGGCTGTATGGCAATCTGTTTGCATTGGTTTTGTATGGAAAGGCGATCGCGCTCTTGAAACTCCTGATTGTTCAATATTTCTACCCGATCTGCAAACTTCCCTAAAATACGAACATCACCCTCCACTAAATGCTCAACATATTGGCGACAAAGCGCCTCTAGGGAAGTTTGGTAAGGTTGGTTTGACAGAGATACATC
>CAZZZY010001117.1:0-1888 GCA_964658545.1 uncultured Acetobacteraceae bacterium
CGTTCCATAAATTATCTCCGAACTTGTTGAGTTTGCTGATGTGCTGAAAATGCAAGGCGCAGGGTATGTACCTGACCGTTGGTTTCTTCTGTGATGGTGCATTCTCCCAGATGTTCTTGTAACTGGGCTGCTTTAGCGCGAACCATCTTCTTGCCATAGGCTTGTATTAGGGTGTGAGAAAAGAAGTTTTCTCCTAGTCGGGGTACAGTTTCATAGGCATCATGGATGAGTTGATACACCCCTGCCTCTTGATCCCACCTAAACCCGATATCTGCGCGGACACTTAAACTACGACCAAGGACAACAATCTCAGCACTTTGTCCTTGGGAGTCGTCGTAATAACCTCTCAGGGATTGTGGTTTTTCATAAACTTGGACAGTAAGCTGCAAATCTTGTAGAGCTTGTACTAAACATTCACGGTTAGTTAGTTTTGTGGTGACAGTTGAAAAATGTGACATTTCCTACCTCTAAATACTGTGGACTGGTAAATTAATGCGAACAGTGGTGATAGACAAGGAAGCAAAAAGTTCCTTCCCCTCTTAGTTCCGTAGCAAGCTTGGGAAGTGTGGGCGTATTGTCTTCCTCTACAACCCACACCTAGTTTTCGATCAAGGACGATACAGATACGTTCTTGATTGTTTTTTCTAGCGAAGTTTGAGGGACATCGCTGTAGCTCTGGTTAAGCCCATACCCTCATCACTTGCTAATCGTTGGAGATGGCGTTGTTCATCCAGAAGCTTGGAGCAAATTTCATCCATTTTTTTCTGCAACTGAGAACGCCCTTGTGAATCGAGCTTTTTGGCATCCACAGAAGCGTTTTCGAGAACATTTTCTAGATGAGCCATCATTTGTCCAAGGCTGCTACCTGCTTCAAAACTGGCGTTAGCCAAAAGCATTTGGACTTTTTTGAAATGGCGTTCCATCTTCTTCTTGAAGTTGACTGGCTTGCGTCCTGGTTCCCAATTGCTCAAATCTTCGAGCAACTGGGCTGCTAGTTGTTCTCCTCCAGCGATCGCTGATTCCCTCAGTGTTTGTTCTAAATTTCTGTCATACTGTTCGATAAACCGAGTTATTTGCCCTAAGCATTCAGCTTGTTTCTCTGACAATTGTTCACTGATGGCGGGAATAATGACAGGACGACCAATTACTACTTGTAAATAGTCCTCTAGTTCCTCTAAACAGGGAAAAGCTTTGGCTAAGTTCTGCTTAACTTCTTGTTGTTGTTCTACAGATAACTGCCAAGCATTGAGTGAGAGAAATTTGTCAATACGTTCTTGATAGTCTGTGTACCCCTTTTCATACTCTTCTTTCAGTTGAGTGCGTAAAACAGGTGCAATATTATCTCGAATTCCGATTAGTTGATTCCAGACCAAGGGCGCTAAGTCTATAGGACAAATCCAATCACCATTGTCATAATTCATCCATTCTTGGACTGAAGCAATTTCTTGCCTTAATTGGTTTGCTGCTTCGTCTAAAGCTTTGAAAACTTTGATGCCCTTTAAACCAACTTCTGAGGTTGTAACCTTCACTAAGTCAGATTCTTGTTCATCTTGAGAATATTTGAGAACATCTGTCCATTTGGGAGCATTACTCTTGGTTGTCTTCTTTAACTGAATCTTGAAACGGATGCGAGTTTTATTCAACTTAGAGATGTTATATCTTTCAACAACAGCGTCTTTATTATCATGCAAGGATTTCAGATTTGCACGGATAGTAGCTGTGCTGGGATGATTTACCTCTAAGCTTTCTGAAGCAATTTCCAAAGCGAGTTGGTATGGGAGCAATGCGATTTTGTCAGGTAGATAAAAAACGAGCGATCGCTGTAGACATAGTTTTTTTACCAATTATCTAACTTTTCCAACAGCCTCTAATTGATTAAAATTTTATA
>CAZZZY010001118.1:0-1883 GCA_964658545.1 uncultured Acetobacteraceae bacterium
TTGAATTTTGAATTCCCCGAAGGGGTTGACACTCCTGAAAAACTAGATTGTGGTAATAGCCAGAAAAGTTCTTGCCTAATTGGCTTTACGCCTACCCTAGAGACTCAAGGGTGGCAATCGCAAATATGTGTAATTTATGACTGTATCTTGCAGAATTGGCGATGTAAATAGAATGTAACTTTTGCAGCAAAAAAAATCTTCCGTATAAATATGTAAATTTTCTAGCGATGAATGAGTGCATCAAAGCTGAAAAATCAACTTTATTTTGGCAACACAAATAGCAATTTTAGTGTTTAAAACAGAATAAAAACACACTACGACCTATATATATAAGCACTTTTGAATCTTTGTTGCTATCTATGCATAGTACCTTATGGAGTCATTGGTATAAATAAAGAGAAAATCAACTAGGTGATCTGGATCACTCAATAAAGTGATGTTGATTTAAAAAATGCAAATAAATTATAGGTATGATGCAATTTACTTATATCAATTCTCAGTGTTAAAACTGGAGACATGAAGCTATTATCTGATTTTTTAACCAGTAAGTATTAAGTGTAAATACTAAATATCACTATTACGGACATAAGAATTTTACAGGAATCATTTTTTTCAATACTAAGAATACCCGACTAAAAATATCGGGTATGTTTGACTGGTATTTTTGCTCGTGTTACCATCAGGCGACAGTGACAAGACAAAACAGGGAAAGCTAGTTTATGACTCAGGCAATCAAAACCCAAACTCAAACCCAAAGCAGCACTGCCTACTTTCAAGCCTTAAAGTGTAAGGAATGTGGAGCAGAATATGAACTCAAAGCCAGTAATGTTTGTGAGTTATGTTTTGGACCGTTAGAAGTAAAGTATGACTACAACGCCCTCCGTCTGACTGTCACTCGTGAAACAATTCAAGCCGGGCCCAATTCAATTTGGCGCTACCGTCCCTTTTTGCCTGTTGCAACTGATAATGTTATAGATGTGGGAACGGGTATGACTCCCTTGGTTCGTTCCCACCGTCTTGCCCGTCGCCTGGGTCTAAATAAGCTTTATATAAAAAATGATGCCGTGAATATGCCCACCCTGAGCTTTAAGGATCGGGTGGTGTCAGTTGCTCTATCGAGGGCGCGAGAGTTGGGTTTCACTACTGTCTCTTGTGCTAGCACTGGTAACTTGGCAAATTCTACAGCTGCGATCGCAGCTCACGCCGGTTTAGATTGCTGTGTATTCATCCCCGCAGATTTAGAAGCCGGTAAAATCCTGGGTAGCCTGATCTACAGTCCTACCCTGATGGCAGTGAAGGGCAACTACGATCAAGTAAATCGTCTCTGTTCGGAAGTTGCTAATACACATGGCTGGGGTTTTGTCAATATTAATTTGCGTCCTTATTACTCTGAAGGTTCCAAGACACTAGGCTTTGAAGTTGCTGAACAATTAGGCTGGGAACTACCAGATCATGTGGTTGCTCCTTTAGCTTCTGGTTCACTATTTACCAAAATTTATAAAGGGTTCCGAGAATTTGTAGAAGTTGGTTTGGTAGAAAGCAAGAACGTCCGTTTCAGCGGCGCTCAAGCTGAAGGTTGTTCACCCATCGCCCAAGCCTTCAAGGAAGGACGGGACTTTATTAAGCCAGTGAAACCAAATACAATTGCGAAATCGCTAGCGATCGGCAATCCAGCAGACGGCATTTATGCTGTGGAGTTAGCTCAGAAAACTGGTGGTAACATTGAATCAGTTAATGATGCAGAAATTATTGATGGTATCAAGCTGCTAGCAGAAACCGAAGGCATCTTCACAGAAACGGCTGGCGGTACAACTGTAGCCGTCCTGAAAAAACTGGTAGAAGCTGGCAAAATTGATCCGGATGAAACTACCGTGATTTACATT
>CAZZZY010001119.1:0-1883 GCA_964658545.1 uncultured Acetobacteraceae bacterium
ATCCTAATGTGCAGCCCCCGGATTTAATCCCTCACATTTAGACCTGAATCCTTACAGAGATATTTAAGCGACTTTACGCACAATTTCGCAGAGACAAATCTGAATAAAAGAGGTATAAAGTAACAAGTGACTGTACAAAACTTTTCCTCCTCTTCAGATTATGTACCAAGGGTTAGAGCTACAGAGGGTTGATACTCTGTTATTCAAAAGACACTCAGCGTGATTACACACTTCTATTAAGGAAAGACATATCAACTATTAAGGCTTGTGACACTAAAGAGCAACCCCACAGCCACCGCAAACACTCATAACTTGAAGTACACCGTTATCAGGAAAACATCATGAGCCAAACCTTAATTACCCAAGAGTTCGGGATTATCATTGCCGCGAAAAATCACAAACCCACCATCCTGAATCCAGATTTCCTCAAATATAGTGGCATAGTTCCGACGGAATGGGAATTGGCTCGTCAACCGATATATACCCAAAGCGTATCCCAAGTCGCCTTTACCAACGGCATCGTTATCATAGCTGAACCAACACGAGTCATGTTCATAGAAGCGATTGAAAACAAAGCAGTAGAAGAAATCGCTATTGCTGCTATTGCTAAAAAATATGTTGAAGCCTTACCCAACGTCGAGTATGAAGCTGTAGGTATTAATCCAAGAGGCTACGTTGCTTTTGAAAAAGATCTTGATGCAGCCCGTTTATTTATAACAGAAACACTATTATCTGCGGGTGCATGGCAAGAAGTAGGGACTGCACCAGTGAGAGCAACACTGAACTTAGCTTACACCTTGGAGCGCGGGCCATTTTACCTGAGTGTAAATGAAGCAGCATTGCGGAATCCAGACGAAACAAGTACCCCAATTGTGTTGTTCAGCGGCAGTTTTAGCTACGAAGTTAAGAGTGAAACTGTACTGTCACGGAAGAACAGCATACATCAAGGCATTGATAATTGGCAAGCAGACTTATTAGCTTACCAAGAAATTATTAGCAAGAATTTTTTGGGCAAAACTACTGAAGAGAAAATTGTAGTTCCCAATGTATTTGCGATGAGTGCTGCTGTCTAAATTTAAGAGGATGTCTCTTGAAGTATCAAATATTTTGCTCCCTGACTCCTAGCCTCCCTTGAAAGGGAGAATTACAGCTTTGATTGAAATTCGCCTTTTTGAAGGGATTAAGGAGATTTGAAATACTTAGTGTATCACTATTTATTTTTCAGAGCATCATTCCTGCAAGTATTCATAGAATTTTCACCAAAAAATGGGAATTAAGCGAACTGTAAATACCTGATTAAAACTAGGATTGAAGAAGAATACATTCGGCAGAATCAAGACGCTCTCTACCAGACGCTGCGCGTAGTTTGCTTCTCCGTAGGAGTACGCGGACTCGAAGGAGCTTCTCTACGAGACGCTTCTCTCCCAGAGGCTTCGCCAACGCGAACGCTATCAGTGGGGTATTAAAACCCACCACTGTCTTGTTGACCACTAAATATGCTTTCTTTAGTGGGGGTTGTGGCAATACGGTTCGGTTAACGTTTTAATATTTTGAAGATCCCCCCAACCCCCCTTCAAAAGGCTTGCTCATAACCCTCTTTTACCGCCTTTTTAAGTGGGTCGCCGCAGGCGGGGGGATCTTAACCGAACCTTATTGGGGGTTGGGGGTGCAAAAACGCCGTTTATTCATGCGCCAGTCGGACTCCAATTCATGCTGAATTCTGACGGATGATGCCAATATTTATGTTTTGATAAATGCATCAAAACTTCAGAAAAAGAATACTCGAATCTAGATGCTAATTCAACTCAAAGGCTTGATAAAATTCTCGCTTATGTATTTTCCATTTCTTTGAATAGCAGACTAAAACAAGAAGACTTGACGCT
>CAZZZY010001120.1:0-1878 GCA_964658545.1 uncultured Acetobacteraceae bacterium
TATTCATAACGTTTCTACAGGCATCGAACCCTCGTAAATTGGCTACGGTATTGATCAAAATATATAATATATACAAAATTCGTCTGCGTTGATACAGATTTGATAAACATCCTTTCACCCAATATTAAATTGCAATTGCAAATGCGCTCTCATCTGTAGTATTGCCCTAACGAAAAATGTGGATTTTAAGGAATATTTGGATTGTTAAATAGGAATGAATCTTAAATCCTTTAATATTATCGCATCACTAATATAGGATTAAGTCATATACCTGTTGAATTTTACTAGATATCGCGTATAAGTACTGATTAAAAAAGGTGTAATTCTGCCGTCGTACTGGTTTATATGTAGGGTAACTTCATCTGATACTTGATAGATTACACTTCGTCTTTCAGTAAAAACTCTATTATGTAGTGCTGAATGTAAAGGAAAGATAAATGAACTATAGCAATCCTAAATGGTTCGTAAACTTCTTTCCTTCTTCTCTTGGCGCTCTTCTCTACGAGACGCTGCGCGTTGGCGGAAGCCTCTCGTTCACGAAGTGTCTCCGATAGGAGAAGAGAAGGCGGTTCGATAATTTTTACAATTCAAATAGGATTGCTATATTAGCATCTTAATCAATACGAACAAATACAGTTTTCAAAAGTCGATATATTTGTTTTAATGTACAAGAAAAAAGTCCTCTAAAATTTCAGGAAATTTACTGTGTACAAGCCAACATCATTCATGTTTAGTGTGGTGTTACTAGGATGTTTTGCTTTCACTATACCTCCAGTGGCTCAGGCTCAGGTATTAGTGGCGCAAGGCAAAAACCAAGAGTTAAAGCAACTACTGGAGGAAGGACGGAGGTTAGTGGATGCCGCCGATTACAGTGGTGCGATCGCAGTTTATCAGCAAGCAGCGAGCCTAGATCCCAAGAATGCTAAAATTCATTCAGGTATTGGGTATTTATACGCTCAACAAGGAAATTACCAGGCAGCATTAACAGCTTATCGTCGTGCGATCGCCATTAACCCTAACAACAGTGATTTTTACTACGCTGTGGGTTATATCAAAGCAAACTTGGGAGACACAGCTGGGGCCAAAGAAGGCTACCGTCGTGCCATACAGCTAAACCGTAACAACGTTAACGCCTATTTAGGATTGGCTGTGACGCAATCTCGTCTAGGAGACTATAGTGCAGCTACCTGGGCTTATGAGCAAGCAATCGACTTGAATAAGAACAACGCCCAGACTTATGAATTGATGGGTTCGATGTATAAACAACGACGACAAACCAAACAAGCAAACAGCTTGCTTCAGAAAGCCCGCGACTTGTACAAGCGGCACAATGACTCACAAGGGGTAGATAGAGTAGAAGCCATGCTACGACAGTTAGGAGGATGAAGTTAATTTAACTGGTGTCCCGTTAATTTTACAAAATATCTTCCACGTTAGAGGGAGCACCATCATTCCGGTTTTATCCAGCCATTTGCTGCTTCCAAGGATGGGAAAAACAAATATTCTCAACTACGGGCGTTATCACTTTCCACTTCAGACACACCCAATTGCTTCATCACCAAACATTCACTGTGAACGAATAACAATATTCCCGACTTCTCTGAGAAATCGGGAATCTGAGGTTTCAATTTTCACAAATCAAATAGGATTCATTTGACATCTCCCTCGGTTGGAAACACGGGGGATTCTAAACTGATGTTGCTACCTGGTCTTCTAGACCCACTCCGCAACGTTTGCGAATTGATTTATTTAATCGTGTAAACAAATCAATTCGCTGTGGCACTGTCAAAATACCCTACTACGTCACGGCGGAAATAAGCCACCCATTATTTAAAATCGCTAGACATCCTACAAAATCAGCGTTCTTTCTTTTTACTT
>CAZZZY010001121.1:0-1878 GCA_964658545.1 uncultured Acetobacteraceae bacterium
CAAATAATATGAAAATTGCGATCGCTCAAATTAATCCGACCATTGGTGATTTGCTTTTGAATGCCCAAAAAATCCTGGAGGCGGCACAACGCGCAGCATCTAGCGGTGCGCGTTTGTTACTAACACCAGAACTTTCTTTATGTGGCTATCCACCAAGAGATTTATTACTAAATCCTAGTTTTGTGGAAGCGATGGATATCGCTTTACAAAACTTGGCTCAAAATTTACCACCAAATTTAGCCGTTTTGGTAGGAACTGTTGAACAGAACCTCAAAGCACCTATTAGTGGCGGTAAAACTTTATTTAACAGCATAGCTTTGTTAGAAAATGGCAAGGTCGAGCAACTTTTTCATAAGCGACTTTTGCCTACTTACGATGTATTTGATGAACGCCGCTATTTTGAACCAGGATTGCAAGCTAATTATTTCACTCTAGATAATATCCATATTGGCGTAACTATTTGCGAAGATTTATGGAATGATGAGGAATTTTGGGGCAAACGGAGTTATGCAGTGAATCCGATTGCTGACTTAGCTATTCTCGGCGTAGATTTGATTGTAAATCTTTCTGCTTCTCCCTACACCGTCAGCAAGCAGCAGCTTCGAGAAACAATGCTTAGGCATAGTGCAGTCCGTTTTCAACAACCGATTATTTATGCTAATCAAGTTGGGGGAAATGATGACCTAATTTTTGATGGGTATAGTTTTGCTTTGAATCGTCAAGGCGAAGTTATATGTCGCGCCCGTGGCTTTGATACCGATTTAGTAGTTGTTGAATTTGATGAGACACAACGGGATTTACAGTTGGGTTCTGTAGCACCTGCATATCAGTCAGAAGATGAAGAAATTTGGCAAGCTTTGGTTTTGGGAGTGCGAGATTATGCTCAAAAGTGTCGCTTTTCTAAAGTAGTGTTGGGTCTAAGTGGTGGGATTGACTCTGCAATAGTAGCCGCGATCGCAACTGCTGCACTTGGTAAAGAAAATGTCCTTGGTGTTCTCATGCCTTCCCCTTACAGTTCGGAGCATTCCATCAGTGATGCTGTGGCATTAGCCGAAAATTTGGGGATTAAGACTAATCTTTTAGCAATTGGCGAGTTAATGCAAGGCTTTGATCAAACTTTGGGTGATTTGTTTGCAGGTACAGAGTTTGGACTAGCAGAAGAGAATATACAGTCCCGGATTCGGGGTAATTTATTAATGGCGATCGCTAACAAATTTGGTTATCTGCTTTTATCTACGGGTAACAAGTCAGAAATGGCTGTTGGTTACTGTACCCTCTACGGCGATATGAATGGCGGGTTAGCAGTAATTGCAGATGTTCCTAAAACCCGTGTGTATTCACTTTGCCATTGGTTAAATAGCGATGTCTACGACGGGCTACGCCTACGTGAAATTATCCCACAAAACGTCTTGACTAAAGCACCAAGCGCCGAACTCAAACCAGGTCAAGTAGATCAAGACTCTCTACCGCCCTACGAAATTTTGGACGATATTTTGCAACGCCTGATTCACAACCACCAATCAGCAGCGCAAATTGTTGCAGTCGGTCACGATCCCGTGATTGTAGATAGAGTAATTCAAATGGTGGCACGGGCTGAATTTAAACGGCGACAAGCACCCCCCGGCTTAAAAATCACCGATCGCGCCTTTGGAACCGGTTGGCGAATGCCAATTGCTAGTAACTGGGTTGGTGTCAAAAACGCTTACCAGACTCAAACTATAGCTACACCTACCTTAGTCTGTTGGGATGTAAATAACATTGTGAAGTAACAGTTTGATTAGTACTTGCATTCTTCTCTAACATTGTTTGCCTAATTCTCTCATCAGGACTTTTTACCTTCAGTTCTAGCCAATTAGCATCCCCCTGATAGGGACACAT